>CAYPEZ010000024.1:0-13038 GCA_964409985.1 uncultured Candidatus Saccharibacteria bacterium | reverse complement strand
AGTCGTAAAGCCTCACGAGCGACGACGGAGGAGCAATCTGTGACCGAATCCCTGCAGTTATCGACAGCGTCTCACTTTTCCCCCACCAACTCCGCCAACTTCCGTACGGTATTCACGTTCCGCGCAGTCATGTGTTTGTAGACTTCGGACCCGATGAATTGGCGCATCCCGGTCTTGTTGTAATTTTTCTTGTTGAGATTCCAAGCAATGGCTCCAGCGATATATAGAAGTGTGTCGACACCTTTCTTCGTCTTAATGAGATCGATGGACTTCTCGTGATCGTATTCCTCCCAAAGGAATAGTACGTCGGTCTTCTGTTTAGCATCGTTCTGCCACTCGGTCGGAATACCTCGAGCAACCTGTTCGATGTTCTTCCCTTCGCGCACAAGTGTCCGTATGGGAAACCCGAATGTCCCCTCGAGGACCTTCTCAATGCGTTCCTCCAGCAATGCTGGACGAGTTCTCTTTGTATGGAAAATGACGTTTCCTGAATTGATATAAGTGACCACATCGGTGAAGCCCATCTTCTCGAATGTCGCTTTCAGGTGCAACATCTCCACCTTGTTTTTTCCTCCTACATTAATTCCCCGAAGAAGTGCGACGTAAACCATGATCCTTATCCCACTCTCTTTACGAACTCCTTGTAATGATCAGCACGCTCTTCAGCAAAAAAATCAAGTGTCAAGGATAAGGCACTTTCAAATGCAAGTGCGATACCAAAGCCGAACCAAAATCCTTTGAGCGGAAAAAACATCATAATCATGATTCCAGAAAGGATGAAGAGAGCAATCTCGATCCAGCGGATACGAATGAAATTCTGACTCACATGATGCATACGATCGAGTTCTTCTATGCGAAATGCATCTGGACTTTCATGTGCTAATGCTTCAAGCGATACAACCTGTTTGTCCGTACGAAGATACACAACAAGCCCAACCACTAATTGCATTGCTCCGATGCAAAAGAGTGGCCACGCAGCTCCAGAGAGCATAAGTGCCGTGGTCTTCACCCACCAATAGATAGCAACAAGGATGCCCGCAATCCCTGCACCGATGAATGCTAGGCTTTCAGTTTTTTCAGCGTGAAAATAAGCTACTAACGGATTCATGAATCCTCTTATGGTCTATGGGTGCTAAGGGATCTTGAGCGCTGCGGCACCACTTGCCGAGGGCCCATTGCGTTTTCTCATTTTTGTCGCTAACGCAATTTCTCTTCGACGCAGAGCAAGCTCAAGTTCTTGTACTTTAAGTTTTTCTCTTGCGAGTTCTACCGTCATTCTCTCTATCTCAAGAGCACTCGCACGTTCTTGTAACTCCATCATTTCTTGATCTTCCTGAGATTCTCCATTCAAGATATTTTTTTCCACATACTCTCGTGCAGGATTCTCGCTTCCCCGAGATGGCGGGATTGGGAGCCGTTCACGCACCAAAGGAACGGAACGAGGGGCCTTCTCGCTTGAAACAGGTGTTGACTGCAGAGTAGTCTCCGTAGCGGGAGGCTGTGTCCAACGGTCAAACGCTTGTGCCCTAAGGTCCATTTGTTGGTTATTTTTTTCTCTGGATACTGCCAGTGGATCCTCGCCTAAGAGATGCTTGTCGAGGAAACGCGCAGTGGCATCCATTCCTGATTTTACAGCTTTCGCCCCGCTCACCATCTTTGCGACTGCGCTCTGGGACTTTTGTCGTTCCGCTTCGGCAGCATTTCGCTCTGCAAAATATGCAGCCACACCTTGTTGTTCTGGAGTAGAAGGAGTGTTTGGAGTAATCCCTTTCATTCGCTGCATTGCTTCCCAAGCAGAAACCTGTAGAGCTGGAGGAACGTCTGTCGTTTCGACAGGAGAAGGAGCATCTGCTGTTAACTCTCTCTCCCTTGATACGCTCGCTTCAATAGCTGCTCCGATAGGATCATCTGGTGGTGCACTGTTATTTGCCTCCATTGATGACGCCTGAACAGACTCAGCATTCGTTGCTGCTACTGTATCTTTATTGGTAGGAGACGAAACCTCAGGAGCCTGCCATGCAACGGTCTCGAGGGGTCGAGAACGCACCAATTGCTCGCCCGCCACAATCGGAGGCATATCAGTGCCAGAGGCTTCGTTTTGCTTCATGGCATCATATTCAGCAAGATCAGCGAGGGATGGGAGATTCTCTGGAGGAGGAGCTTCTTTCATCTGTGTATTCTAGCACTCTTTCCTTCACTGCGAAGATAGGCTTTTTGCACAGGCTTAGGGAGGCGCTCGATTGCGTATCTCAGCGTTGTGCGAGGCATATGCTGCGCATGACGATCGAGATACTTTCGCAGCCTCCCCTCGCTCACTCTCTTCCCTGCCTCTCGCAGCATCCATCCAACAGCTTTTTGGATAAGATCTTGTTCATCATGAAGAACAATATCTGCAATAAGATACATAGGGCGATCATCACCTTTTTTTGTGTAAGCAAATGTGGAAACAACTCCAATTCTTCGTTCCCATAAATTTTTTGAGCGAGCAAGCGCAATCATTGGCCGCATGTCGTTGTGTCGATGAGACCAAGCGCCGACAATATATTCACAGGTGGCATCCACAAGATCCCAGTTGTTGACATAGCGAAGACTTTTCATGTACTCGACATACGTATGCTCGAGATCACTTTTGGCGCGATGAACAAGGAGGAGAAGTCCCACCATTCGTTGTTCGTGGACCCGGCTTCTCACGAGTTGGCGAATTTCTCCTATAGGAAGATCGAGAAACTGCTTTACCACACTGCGCACTTCAGGCATGGTTACTCCCCAGAATACATCCCCTTCCCCATACTCCCCCTCTCCTGTCTTAAAGAATCGCTGTGCCAAACGCGCTTTCTTTGGATGCGCGAATTTCTTTAGTGCACGGATGACTTGGAGAGCGCTTTGCTTCATGAGATGAGGCGGTGAAACACCTGTATGTTCATATTGTGCGCAATGAGATCCCAGTCATACTTTTCACACGCAAGTCTTTTTGCGGTTTTTATCACCTCTTGTGTCTTGTCTGGTCGATCGAGAATATCATTGACTGCGTCAGCGATCTCTCTCGGAGAATCTTTTGAGACAGCCCAGCCAGTCGAGGGGACACTCGGGTTTTTCTTCTCGTCAAAAAGGAAGTCTGATATTCCCCCTTCTTGAGTCGCAATAACTGGGAGTTCCGCAGCCATAGCTTCAACAAATGAGTTCCCCATCCCTTCTGAACGAGAAGGGCGAATAAAGATATCACTCACGCGCAGGTATTTTGGCATCTCTTTATGATCAATCTGCCCGAGGAACAACACACGCTCGTCGACTTTTTCGCTTTTTGCGAGCTCTCGCAACATCTCCTCATCGGGCCCAATACCAAGAACAAGAAAACGGATTTTTTTTGGAAGAAGTGGGAGTGCGCGAATAACATCATCGACCGCATTCTTGTGCACAAGGCGCGATGTGGTGATCAAAAATACATCCCCTTCTTTTTTCCCAAGTTTTGCCTTGAGCGCATCGACGTCTTCTGTTGAATACACTTGTGAGAAGTGTGTGATGTTTACAGCATTCGGGATGACAACAGGGTCACCGGCATATCCCATGCGCTTTGCCCATTTCCCAAGAAATGTCGAAATGACCTGAACAACATCAGCTGATGTAAAGGCTCTGACAAAGAGAAGCCACACAGGTCGAGCCAGACGCTCGATATATTCAGGTGGATCCCCTTCCTGAAGCGTCAGGAGATATTTCACATGTGGATGAAACAGCTTAAAGATCGCGGCAGGAACACCACAAGAATGTGCCATCATCGCCCAGATTCCGTCATAGCGATATCTCATATGGAGATATGCAGCATAAAAAGGGGCCCAAAACTGATAGAGATATTTATTGAGATGAAGGGGAAACTTCTTGAGATCTCCAATAGATGCATGTGGTGTCGTGAATCCAATACGATGGACGAGGATGTTCCCCACATGTTCATGTTTCGGAAGCGTGGAATCAAAACGCAGTGTCACCATTTGAAATTCAATATCCTCATGAGGGATTCGATCCACAATTTCTTTAATCGCCACCTCCGCCCCCCCAATGTACTGGGGGTAATAATTGAGGGAAAAGATAAGGATTCTTTTCTTGCCGTTCTTCATCCCCCCTATGGTAACAGCTTGGGTATATAAAAAAAAGCGCATAGGGTGGCAAATCCTATGCGCATTCATTCAAAAGAGTTGTCTCAAACCTTGTACTTTTCACGAAGCACCTGGTCTGTATCAACGAGAAATTGCTTCCTCTCAGCTGGCGCAATCTTAAAGAGACGTCCCGCCACCTCATGTGCTTTGACCGGAGCATCGAGCATTGGATCGTCTGTTCGATGCGGCGGCTCAATAATGACAACATCGTTGATAGTCGATCCTGCGAATGTTGTCATCGGATCAGCAGCAAGCCACATTTGATTTTGTGGAATGTTCCCAAACGCACGCGCCTGTTGATATGTTTTGTAACAACGCGCACCATGACTTGCACAGGTGGGAACATAAACAATCATGTCACAACTGTGTTTTGCAAAATGCCCAGCCGCAGCGACGATCTCTTCAAGAGTGTTTTTAGCCGCTAACTCAAGCGTCGCCGATCGCAGTAGCTGATCGACTTGATGCATCTGGTATCGAGTCAAAGCGCGATCCGGTACCGTCTGCCAGAAATATTCGAGAAATTCGAGCCTTGTATGCTCGGCTTCTTTCAATCCCCCCTCCTCGGAGGCACCAGTGCCGAACACGAGATGGCCGATGCTTGGCAAACCAAAACGCAGCATCAACTCAATCGAACGTGGGAGGGATCCTGGTTTATCAGGTGTCCCCAAAACAATGTTTTTTCGCTCTTTCGCTTGGAGAAAGAGTCCATGAACAAGAATACCGATTCTCATGCTTCATCCTTTCGGTTCTTAACAAAGTACTAGTAAACATTATATAACGTTTACTTATTTTTAGCAAGTACTCCTTGGAGTGTGGCGCTGTAAGAAAATCGGACCTGGTTTGCAAATGCATCTCCTTGTCCAAGAGACTTTTTCGCACGCATGCGCTTCCCGAGCGAGAGAACGTGCTTTGCTTGCTCCCCACTTGAGGTGTGGACTTGGTCCGCCTCCGTGAGAAGAAGCTTAAGGAGTGTGCGTAGGTACAGCGGAATGTTATCGATGCGTTGATCTGCGAGCGTCAGAAGAAATGGAAGATGTGTAGACTTTTTTGACCTAAGGCCTGCGAGTCCGGCATAGCTTGCAAGGATAGACCACGAAAAGAGATACGGCTTCTCTTTTGCCAATTCTTTCGCTTTCTTGGGCCCCAAAAATGGAAGGAGGTATTTATCAAACCTATTTCCAAATCCAACACGGTGGATAACTCCATTCGTTCCAAATGATTCTTTCGCGAGAGTAGCGGAAGAAAACCTTGTTGTCACAATATCGAAATGTACGTCGGGCATGTCCGTCATCAGTTTCTCAAGTGCGCATTCTGCTGGCCCAGCATGAGGCGCAAAAGTCGTTGCAAAAACAAGAATATTTTTTTCTCGTGTTTCCCTCTTTGGGGTGTTTGCAACGAATGCCTTAATGTCTTCCGCAAGTTGGCGTTGTGCTTTCCATCCGAGGGCGATAAGTTTTTCTGTCTCAACATCTGAACTTGTTCTGTTACCCTTGCGGGGCGGGAGTGTTACAATCGAAGTGGCGAACATCTTTGCAACATCCATAATGCTATATGCGTGAGGATTTCCAATACCATATCCGTCGCCTTCACCCTTTTCCCCAACAAGTATCAATCCATCGACTATATCTTCTACATGCGTGAAATTCCGCTGCTGTGTTCCCGGAAGGACAACGGTGAGTGGGTGTCCACTCCGATACTCCTCTTTATAAATACCGATGAGTGTTGCAAATGGTCCTACCCCCCGCTCTCTCCCGCCAAACACATTGTAGAAATACACGATGGCGTAGTTGAGTCCAAACCACACACCATAATTCTTTACTAGCTCGGTATTTGTCGCCTTGGTCCACGCATAGGGACTTCCATCACGGCCCAGACCACCGTCAGCAAATTTGGTGGATGACCCAGCGTAAACGAGTTTACTTCCTCTCTTTCGACAAAATTCTAGGACTGCGAATGTTCCGGTTTTATTAAGATCCCACACCTGCTCAACATCTTCAAAACTTTTTTCTACGCGCGCATACTCTCCTAAGTGGAAGACAAGATCGGGTGATTCTGGTATAAGTCGCTCAATGTCTTTCGTGTGTCCTTCGCGATATTCAACTCCTGCGACGTGGTTTTCTGGAGATCCAGCAAAATAGTTATCTAGAACGATCACATGGTAGCTCTCCTTTGCTAACCGTTCACAGAGGTGTGATCCAACAAATCCTGCGCCTCCAGTGACCACAATTGTTTTCTTTTCCATGTGGGCATTATAACTGATGTTTTGGACTTGCGGTTGCTTCAGGCCACTCCTTTTCATCTTCCTCGATAATTGTGTATTCATCAGCTTCGGATTGAAACTTTTTACGAAGAGAGAGCACTCCCCCTGTTCCCAAAAGAAGGAGGAGCCCAAGGAGAGACAACGAACCGGCTCTGGATGAATCCTTTGCCGACCCCCCTGCGGCAGCAATGTTTTCTTCTCTATACACTTCAACAAGAGATGTAGGAGTTTCTTCTTTATCAGGTAAAGGGGCGGAAGGCGGTTGTGGTGACGCAGAAACTGCTTTCGCTGGCGTCAGAGGTGGGAGTACTGACTTTCTTATCGTTAGCGTAGGAGATGGTGGAGGTAGGGCAACGGGAGGAGCAGAACGTGGTGTGGGTAATGTAGTGATCCATTTCCCTTCTCGTTTTTGTGGGGTGAGTTTCTCTTTTGCATTTCCCCCAACACTCTTCCAATCTTTTCCTCCTTTCACAGTATCAATAATTCCCCCGCTCGCATCTTTAAGCTCAAGCGTCTCTCCTTCGTTTGAAATCCCTTTTCCAAAGGTTGCCACAAGATCTGCTGTAACACCCGGCACACTGTCGTCGTCGGTGCGTTCGATTAGAAAATATGCATGGGGATCAATGGTCCCCGAGAGCAGTATGGATGGAGAACCATCTTTTGCTTTGAGTATCCATCCATCAAGAGACACGGGAGTATCACCGTCATTTTCAAGCTCGATCCATTCATTGGACGCAGACACATCTGTCCCCATCCACGCAATCTCGCTTACAAAGACCGCCGCAAAGACAGCCGAGGGATAGAACCAAAACATAAGACCGAAAAGGAGAAACATGGGTCGCATAAACCCATCCTACTGACACCAGGAAGACTGTCAAAGACAGAAACTATTCGAGAACTTTACGGAGGACAGACTCGGGAATCTCGTTTGGCAAAACCCCCTTGTCTTGTACCGCAACATCTTGATTCACAACAGGCTTGTTCATATCTGATTTTGCCTGCTCTACAATCCTCGAGACCTGAGCAATGGTTTCTGCTCTGGGAAATGATTCCTTGGGAGGAGTCGGGTCTGCTTTTTTTGCCATCACTTCAGCAAGAACGTCTTTAAGAGATTGTATGTTTTGAAGAGATGGAGCCTTTTTATTATTGCTCCCAGGGTTAAGTTGCGTGAGCGATGCCTTGGGAGCAGGTTCTGGGACGACAGGAGAAGGATTCGACTGCTGTTGTTGTTCCTTAAAAGCTTGCTTAAATGGCTGAGCTGTCGAGGGTGAGCTCTCGTATTCTCTTTGCTTTTCCACCGGACGAGGCACGTCTCCAAAAGGTCTCTTTGTTTGCACCCCCTGCTGTTGTGGAGGACGCGGTAATGTTCCATTACGCGAGCGCATACGGTCTCCCCCAGAACCTTGCCGATCTCCTTTTGGCGTATCAGATCGACCTCGATCAGATTGCGTTGGGCGTGCCATGGGAGCATGCCACTCATGAATTTTTGCTTCGACCTCCGCTCGTTTTTTAGAAAATTGTTCACGCGAGGAAGCAATGACTTCATTCGCATATGTCTTTTCTTGTCTTGGAGGACGAGGGAGCGTCGTCGCGCTAAAAGGCGCTGATCCAATGCCATCAATCATCAGTTTCAAATAGATTTGTCGTAATCCTAGATTAACCAAATCTTCTGCAAGAAATTGTGGAGCAAATTCTTTTTCAAGAACTTCGGAATCAAATGCCCCCACACGAAACGAAATAGTTGTTCCGACGTTCCCAAAGACCGCTGCACGCACCTCTTCGCTCATTTGTTCAATGTACTGGTGCGCGATCGTCAGTGAAAGCTTATATTTCCGAGCTTCTGAGAGAATGTCCGCAAAGGACTCATTAGCAAAAGATTGAAACTCGTCAACATACAGATAAAATGGTGGCGCCTCGGCAAGCGTATCTATTCCCATTTCAGCACGACTCATTGCAGCAAGATAAAGTTTTGTGATGAGCATACCACCGATAAGTGATGCATTCCCTTCCCCAATTCTTCCCTTTGAGAGATTCGCAATAAAAATCTTCTTCTTGTCCATGACGTCACGAATATTGAAAGAACTCTTGGGTTGACCCATCATGTTTCGAATCAAGGGGTTCGCTGCAAACTGCCCAACCTTGTTTTGAATCGCCGCTGCTGCTTCTGTTGCATATCGTTCGTTATACTTGGCGAATTCTTCAGTCCAAAATGCTTTGACCGATGGGTCTTTAGCGTTTTCAACAACAGCATCTCGAAAATTCTTGTCTGCAAACATGCGATTCACCCCAAGAAGTGTAGAGTCTGGGTATTCAAGAAGTGCGAGGAGTGCGTTGGAGAGCAAATATTCCATGCGAGGGCTCCATGCATCCACCCATACTTTTTTGAATGCACCAAGAAGTCCAGATGCCACCAGCGGCCTTTGGTCCTTCCCAATGTCCTCCATAACGTTAAATGCAATGGGGTGCTCCTGGTCAAATGGTGCAAAATAGATGACGTCTTTGATTCGCTCTGGAGGAATATAATTGAGCAATTCTTCTGCTGAAGACCCGTGGGGGTCGATAAATCCGACACCATTTCCATTCAGGATGTCTTGAACAGCGAGGTTTTCAAGCAGTGTCGACTTCCCCATGCCTGTTTTCCCAATAATATACATGTGGCGCAGGCGGTCACGCTCTTTGATGCCGAACTTAATTTTTCGGCTTCGATAGTCAGTTTCAGCAAAATACGTAATACGATTTGGATCAGGCATATAAAAGGACAAACAAACTCATTATACGGGTTTTAGACTGAACTCAAAGCCTATGGTTGTCCCTCAAGCTTGAGGGCTTCACGAGTATATTGATTACTTGGATCCCAAAGCATCCAGTCTTTCAGTCCAACATCGTACACTGCTTGAATCTGCGCACGGACGTCGGTCGCATCATAATCTCCTCCGTAATCAAAATCTTGGAGCCACGGGCGCAGACGATCTGCATACTTCCCTGTTGAAACAAATGTTGGTGTTGCTGTAGATGAAATAAATCCTGATTGTTTTTCCTCCAGCACATCTGCGCGCTTCACTGCCTCCCCCATGGAATACCTAATGACGTTGCCTGGAATGTCGTTAGGATTCTTCCATCCGTTGAATCCACTTGGAAAATGTGAGGGATACACCATCGGCGCAACATAGTCGAAGTGTGGGAGTGCGCGCTCGAGCACCTGCCCAATATTTAAATCGTCTGTATTCACTGTTGTCATGCCAAAAACATCTGCAGAAATAACAGGCTTCTGTGCTGGGATAGCATCACGCAGGTACGTGAAAAATCGCTCAAGCATCACTGGTTTTGTGGTTGATCCAGTGTGAGTAAAAGAAATATTTTTCATGTCTCCATCGGACGGATAACGAATATAATCAAAATTCACCTCATCGAAACCGATTGCGTATGAAGCTTTTGCAAGTGCGACAATGTGATCCCAGTATTCAGTAGCACCCACATCAATGAACGAAATCCCTTTATAGTCTTTCCAGACTTCTCCTGTTTTTGTTTTCACAGCAAGGTCCGGACGAGCTTTAGTCATGGTTCCATCTTGAAAGACTTGCACACGACCAATGACATATATCTGCTTCTCGTGAAGCGTACGGATAAACGCTTCCATGTCTTTTACAAAGCAACCGTTGGTACTTTCAATAAAGGCATCTTGTTCCATCGGAAAGGAGATCATCCCCGTGAAATCTTTAATATCAATGACCACAGCATTAATTTCAGTGTCATCAATGAGCTTCACAAGCTGCTTGCGCCATGATGGTGTCGCACCAACACACGCAGTCATATAGATAGCCTTCAGTGGTTTAGGGGTGGAAAGATGAGTAACTGTTGGTTGGGGTGGCAAAATGTCCATTGGAGTGGACGTTGCTTCTTTTCTTTTAAAGTGAACAGCGTCGGTAGATGCAGAAAAAAACACCCCCGAAAGCGCGAGGATTGAGAGTGCGAGGAGAGGGTTGATAACAGACGCAAATTTCACGATGGTGTTTGACTCCCTTCTTGGGTAATTCGTTTATTCAAATTGCGCTGACGTTGTTTTGTAAACGCAACAGCGAGTGTTCTGTCATTTGGTAGATCTTGGTGATCGAGAGGTGGTGGAGTAGAAATGATAGTTTGTTCAACTGATTTTTCTTCAGGCACCGAAGCTTTGGCCACGGCTGGTGCGTCAGTAGATTTCTGTGGGCCGCCATCGGTTATTTCACCAAGCTCCCCTTCCATTTCATCGAGAGGTGCAGAGGGGGGGCGCTTACCGCTCCATGCAAGAAAAGTTATCACAAGACCCGAGATAGTGTAGAGCATCGAATCAAGAGACTCGGGGAATCCGAGGTACGGGAGCAGTGCAACAAAGAGTCCGAGCATGAGTGCGATTTTTCTTGCCATACCACTATAGTATATGCCAACACCCCCAACATATGGAATGTGGGTAACCCTACACTGGAGCGACCATGACCACAATCTCACCTTTCCAGTCTTTTTTCATCTGAAGGATCTCGCCCGCAGTGCCCACAAGATACTCCTCATATACCTTGGTTAATTCACGCGCTACGGCGATCTTTCGCTCAGGAATCACTTTTGAAAGTGATTCGAGGGCCTTAGCGATCCTGTGCGGTGATTCGTAAAATACAACAGTCCGAGGAGATGCTGCGATTTCTTTAAAAAGAGTCTCTCTCCCTTTTTTATGAGGGAGAAACCCCAAAAAAAGAAAATCTGATGACGGGAAGCCAGTGCCTGAGAGCGCAGCAATAACTGCTGAGGATCCGGGAATGACCTCAATGGTTATTGAATCCTTAAACCTCTCTCTTACCTGAGAGACAAGGAGCGAACCCGGATCAGAAATAGCGGGTGTTCCTGCGTCAGAAACTAATGCAAGATGTTTCCCTTCTTCAAGGAGAGAGAGGATGTGCTCTGCTTTTCCTTTTGTCGTATGCGCATGATACGCAATCATCGGCTTTGAGATTTCAAATTTTTGAAGGAGCTTCCCTGTCACCCGCGTATCCTCGCACAACACCACATCACACTCCCCAAGAATGCGGACGGCTCGAAGCGTGATATCTTCGAGATTTCCTATTGGTGTTCCTACAATAGATAATTTCCCCATCGACGTACTTTACTCTCAAGACTCTGTTCCAGCAACAAAAGGAAGGCGCCTATACTTGTAGCGCATTTAGCTTATGTCGTAACGTACTTTGAAAATTCAATCATTGCCAGACAACGTGCGCGATCGAGGACTCGAACCTCGGACCTCGTCATTATCAGTGACGCGCTCTAACCACCTGAGCTAATCGCGCACGCTGTCGATCATATGGATTGAATTTTCAAAGTACTTCGCCACCTAAGCTTCTAGCCGTACAGGAATACGACGGACTATAGCAAAAAATGTATGGTGTCGCAATGGGATTTGACAAATTATAAATTATATATAGAATTTTGTTTTGTATGATGAATGCTTCGTCATACCATACTAAATATAGGGGTACATTGTGAAGGAAGCTCTTGTTCAGAATCAGGTCGTGGAAATCACGCTTCGTGATAGCACGACCTGGACTTCTCATTTTTGTGGGAAGATGGCGGACCACGTGACGAACTTCGGAGCCCGTCTCGAATGGACGCGACGGCGAAACCGTCTCATGGAGTACGAGACTGACCTCGGACGAGGATGGAGGAGGGTTCATCCGCTGGCGAACGGTGAAGTGAAACACCTTTCCGAAGAAGAGGAGCGCATTGCCCAAAAAATGGGCATCAAGTAACCAACAGGTCTCGACTCGCAAAATGCGGGTCGAGACTTTCTTTTTTGTGGAAATAAGCACTTGCAGGATATTCTTATAGGCGTAGGCTAAAAGAGGAATCGTCCTCACAGGAGAAGTTCGTTGATGAAGTTCCACAAGTCGCTCCACTCACGTGCTCGAGGTGACCAGATACTCCGCCGTGACCCTCCTCGTCCTCCTCGAGATAACACGAAAGTACTCGAGAATATCTATTCTTTGTATCGAAAAGGACGTCGAGAAATGGACCTACGGAGGTATGGATCCGCCGTGCACCTTCTCTCCAAAGCAATCAAGCTTGCGAGAAGTATTGATTTCGACGATCCAGAGTTCTTGAATGACATCTCCCACGTGAGATGGAAAGCCTCACAAAAAGCCACTCAAGGAAGAATGCGAGCAGCTTCTCACTCCCCCATGCAGCAGAGTGTGTAAACCCAAACTCAAAAAACCCAATCTTTATTGATTGGGTTTCTTTTTTCCAATGATATGCTGCGCAAGATTCAAAAGAATCCGTAGCTTCTTTTGTCTCACTCTACGTTTTTCATAACCCCACGAACTGTCGCTTACGCTGTTGTTGCAGGAAGAGGGTTAAACTCCCCTCCAGAGTAATAGATGCATTGGGCGATCTATCAGCGTCCTTTTCACCATAGAAATGTGAACCGACCAAGTAAATCCTCTCTTCCGAGAGAATGTCCATCTTGGAAATGTTCCACGAGCAGCTTCCGCTACCCGTGCCTTGTTACGACTTAGCCCCTGTTACCGAACTTGCCGTAGGCCCCCGGACGGGGGACTTCGGGCACTCCCGGCTCCCTTGGCTTGACGGGCGGTGAGTACAAGACTTGAG
>CAYPEZ010000023.1:0-14166 GCA_964409985.1 uncultured Candidatus Saccharibacteria bacterium | reverse complement strand
GGCTCTTACTTCTCCTTCTCATAGGGAGTGCATTCCTTATTCTTATCGTTACCAAAATGTACTTCACAGACAGCCCCTCGCCCATCGTCTCAGAAGAAGGAGCAATAGAGTCCCAGGAGGTGACCGCCATAGAAGCAGCAAACAAAAACATCGACACAGCCAAAGCCCTCCAACAAAAGATGAACCTACAAAATCAAGAAATCAACAGTGCGCTTGGAGAATAAAGGTGGCTGACCCCATTTAACACGACCCAACATTCACTAAACCGTCAGATTCGAGGACAGTTCGAGGCGAAAATGAGGAAAAGCCCTTAGCTGTAGGTTGCTACTGCTAAGGGCTTGCCGGAGTCTTCAACGACGAAGTGTCCCGAATGTGGCGTTTAGTACTCGCGCATGGCGATCTGGGCGTCAATCTTTTTGACCAAATCCAGCACCACAGAAACCACAATGAGAAGTGCGGTTCCGCCAATGGCCAAAGCTTGATTCCCCGTCACTGTCTGCATAATAAGTGGAAGCACGGCAACACCAGAGAGGAAGATTGCGCCGACAAATGTCGTGCGAGTAAGGATCTTTGCAATGTACTCGCTCGTCGCCTGTCCCGGACGTACTCCAGGGATAAATGCCCCACCCTGCTGAAGATTCTTTGAGAGCTGGTCTGGGTCAAAGGTGACTGCAGTATAGAAGTAGGTGAAGAAAAATACGAGGATGAAGTAGAACGTCGCATAGAACCACCCCGATGGATTAAACACATTGGTGAGGAAAGTTGCGATCGAGGTGAGCGTCCCTGAGCCAAGAGCAGAGAAGATTGATGCGAGGACTTGTGGAAAGAGAAGGATCGAAAGTGCAAAGATAATAGGAATCACACCTGCTTGATTGAGACGGATAGGAAGGTACGTAGAGACTCCTCCAAAGAGCTTTCCTCCTCGCACACGCTTTGCGTACGTCACAGGAATTGGACGCTCGGCTTCAGTCATCGTGACGACACCAAACACAATCGCAATCCCTACCAAAAGGAATCCGAGATAAAGCGGGATATCAGCAGCAGTATAGCTAAAAAGTGCCTGCGAAAGGCGCGTAGGGATAGCAGCAACAATACCCGAGAAAATGAGGATTGAGACACCGTTCCCAATACCAAACTCACTAATAAGCTCTCCGAGCCACATGAGCATCATCGACCCCGCGGTCACAATGAGGATATTGAGCATCATTTGTGCCCCCGTCAGATCTCCGAGCACTCCCTGGCGAGAGAGGAGTACGAGAAGTCCGTACCCTTGAAGAAGCGCGAGTGGGAGGGTAAGCCAGCGTGAGTATTGCATGAACTTCTTGCGTCCTGCTTCCCCCTCTTCGTGATACATCTGTTTGAGACGAGGAAACATCATCGTAAGGAGCTGCATGATGATGGAAGCAGTAATATAAGGTCCAACTCCAAGCATCACAATAGAGAGGTTTGATAGACCTGAACCTGAAAAGACGTTCAGAAGTCCAAGAAACTGATTATTAGAAAAAAACTGTGCAAGCTTTTCGTGGTCAACACCCGGAATAGCAATAGCTGCCGCAACGCGAAAGATAACGAGAATTCCCAAGAGGAAAAGTACCCGCTTTCTTAAGACGGGATCCGTGGCAAGAAGGCGAAACTTATGAAGAAAAGTATTCATGATCGTATTCTACTACTTTTTGGCTTTCTCGGTTTTTGCTACCTTGGTAGAGATTAAAACCACACTGCCTCCTGCTTTTTCGATGGCTGTCTTTGCAGAAGAGGAGACTGTGCATCCTGTAACCTTGAGAGCAACAGTGAGTTCTCCTCCTCCAAGAATTTTTACTTCTGGAATTGCTCCGTGCTCCCGACGGACGAGCTTTGCTGCAACAAGCACTGATGGGTTAACCTCTGTTCCTGATGAGAGAACTGCAAGATCTCCAACATTCAGGACTGCGGGCTTAGAATAAATCGCCTTAAAGCGATATCCTCTGACCTTTGGAAATTTCTTGATGATGTCGCGAAGCTCTGGGCGCATCTTGCGTCCTGCACGAGCCTTCTGCCCCTTGGTTCCCTTTCCTGCGGTTTTGCCGCGCTTTCCACCGCGCCCAACACGAGGGTACTTGTAGCGAGTGGTCTTTGGTTTAAGCTGATGGATCTGCATAAGTAGAAATTAAATTACTTCATGAGTGTCGAAAGAGCCTTGGCTGTTGCACGAGCCATGTTAAGGGCATTCTTTGACCCAGAGAGCACTTTTGATGTCACGTCGGTGACTCCCGCAAGCTCAAGAACAATACGGACAGAGGAACCCGCAACAAGACCGCGACCTGGTGCTGGCATGATCTTCACACGAGCTGACGCATCTTTTGCATGAACTTCATGAGAGATAGAATTGGTCTTTGTGCGCTTCACGGTAATGAGGTGCTTTCGAGCATTCTTTTGTGCCTTATCCATAGCAAGCGACATATCTCCTGCTTTTCCGAGGCCAACACCAACGCGCCCCTTACGATCTCCGATCACCATTGCAACTGAGAATGAAAAGCGGCGACCACCGGCAACCACACGAGCCACGCGACGAACATTAATAGACTTCTGATCGAATTCACTCTTCACACGCTCGCGAGGTTTTCCTTCGCGACCTCCGCGACCACCCTTACCTCCGCGGCCTCCACGACCTCCACGGCGATGATCGCCTCCTTCTGGAGCTCTGTCTGTAGACCCTGCTGTCTCAGGAGGAAGAACAGCGCCATTGACGGTCACTGCTTCCGCTTTGTCTTGCCCATTATTCTGAGTGTCGTGTGTAGTGTCAGTCATACGATGTAATAATTAAAAGACGAGTCCTCCGGAGCGCGCACCATCTGCGAGAGAAGCAACGCGTCCGCGATAAAGGAATCCTCCGCGATCAAACACGACCTTGGTGATGCCTTTTGCTTTTGCCATTTCTGCAATCTGCTCACCTACTGCCTTTGCGCGTTCAGTCTTTGTTCCCTTCTTGGTCTTGAGGTCACTTGATGCAGCGAGAGTAATACCCTGCTCGTCGTCAATGACTTGGGCGTAGATATATCGTCCAGAGCGAAAGACCGAGAGGCGTGGCATCTCTTTTGTTCCTGACACCTTTGCACGAATGCGTGCATGGCGGCGGGTTCGAGCAGATATTTTTTTTGATGCAGTGTTCATAATATATTTTGAGTTTCTGTGTGAAGGTATTGTTATGCAGCCTTCTTTCCTTGCTTGCGGCGAATGACCTCACCTTCATAGCGAATACCCTTCCCTTTATATGGCTCAGGCTTCTTTAATGAGCGAATCTTGGCGCAGAAAGCACCGACCACTTCTTTATCAATTCCTGAAACAGTGAACTCTCCTTTCTCGGTCTTTACTGTAAGTCCTTCTGGAATCGCGACCTCGACAGGATGAGAGAATCCGAGAGCAAGCACAAGGGTTTTTCCTTTTGCGTCTGCTTTGTATCCCACACCTTCATAGAGCATTCGCTTAGAAAACTCCTGGTTCACTCCGCTGATCATATTGCGAATGTGCGCAGCAACGGTTCCCCACATCGGAAGTTTAGTCTTGTCGTTTGTTGCCATTTCTACTGTGACCGTCTTATCAGAAGGCGTGATCGTGACCACAGGAGGAAAGGTGCGTGTCAGTGTCCCCTTTGGCCCCTTTACTGTGACAGTCATATTCGCCACAGAGACAGTGGTCTTTTCAGGAATGGTGATTGGTTTTTTAGCAATACGTGACATAGAGAGTGAAAATTACCAGACGCGGCAGAGGACTTCTCCACCCACGTGTTCTTTGCGCGCTTCTGCTTGGGTCAAGATACCCTTTGGAGTCGAGAGAAGAAGGACGCCAAGATTACGATGATGGAATCCGAGTTTATCATGTGGAGAGTAGATGCGGCGGGAAGGCTTTGAAATGCGGAGCGTCCCTTTCACCTTAGGATCGTTCCCTGTGTACGCAAGCGTAAGCTCAAGAACAGGGAGACCTTTTCGGGTCTTCTTTGCTGCTGAGGTGAGATATCCTTCGCGTGCAAGGATGTTCGCAATGCGCATTTTGAGATCAGAAAATGTGACCACAACAGAAGGGCGCTGCGAGAGCCCCGCGTTCTTGATGCGCACAAGCATGTCTCCAATAGGATCGATTACCATGATGATTTTGTTACCCCGGGGATCATTCCCTCGTTTGCTAATTCGCGGAAGCAGATACGGCAGAGATTAAATGCACGCATATACCCACGGCGGCGAGCACACTTAAAGCACCGATTGACTGATCGGGTTGAGAATTTTGGTTTCTTTTGTGCGCGTGCGCGAACTGATGTTTTTGCCATATTTACGTGAATGCCCTCACACTAAAGGAGGGATGCGAGGGAGGGATATCGCATATGTTTCCTTTTGTAGCTTTCTTCAAGGCGACAAAAGGAGAAATACGGATCTTCTCTCTCGTGGGGGTGATACTAGCATAGGGTATCGTCTTTTGCAAGAAAGGCCGGTATAGAAACAAGACGTAAAAGGTGTATACTCAAATAGTCCTAGTTTCCAATTTATAGAGAGGAAAAATCTCATGAATGCCATTGGAAAGACTGGATTGACCCACCATGGTGGTGGGCTCGCCATCGAAACCTCCGGATGGATCTCAGGAGGAACCAGCTGGGGTAGCGCAACCAGGGTTGCCCCGATCAGTTCAGGTGGCACCAAGATCTGAGATCTCCAATCTCAGGCAAGCAAAAGCCCTTCGCAGTAGCGAAGGGCTTCTTTTTGTATGTCTTATAGAGAACGGTCCGTTATAAAAGACTTATTGGGCTGCATGATCCATCATGTGCATGGCATCACTGGTTGAAACAGCCCCAGTGGCACCATCAACCGTACCAGTATGATCATGCATCATGGTATGAAGATGCTCTTCGGTTGCGGATTCACTCCCGTGCATCACCGAATGCATAGCTTCACCGCCATTCACGTACCCGGTTTGGTACCCCATATAAAATCCTACGCCAAGCGCCAAAACGATGGCAATAGCAAAAAGCGCAGTCTGCGTATTGTGTTGAGTTCTGTTAGGCTCCATAAGAACAAGTTAAAAAATAAATGATCTCACATATATTGTAGCGTCTTTTTGCATTATCTGCATAGTACAGCTATCCCCTCTATGCTAGGATGTCTCTAGACATTTCTTGTTCTTCAAACATCACAGAGGTGATTTATGTGCGTCATCGAACGTGGATTTCATTGGGAGCGTCCGGCGACTGACGCAGATATTCCTGTTGTTGCACGGGCATTCCCCGGTATTGATATCGCTAGTGTCTTCAAGGCCATGTCGGTACATGGATTTGTCCCTTTGCCAACAGATCTCGTTCTGGTCGGCGGACTTCTTTCAAGCACACCAGATCAGTACGGCGTACGGTCGGTTCCGTTCTCGGGGTTTCATGCCCGAAAGAGAACCATCGTAAAGCTTGCGATCATGGACGGTATCGTTCCATGGATGGAAAATACCGCACTAGGAACTGCCATGTGGCGTTCTGTGTCCGAATGGACCAGAAAAACTCGTGGAACCACCATTGAATTTACGATGAAGTGTAGCTGTATCGAGGTTCCCTCGGAACACATGAATGATGGTCGTTACGCTGCGTGGCTCGAACGCTTTAACTTTTCAAGAAAAAACACCAAAGGAATCTTCGGTCAGGCCGGTCTTCCCGTGCGGCACACCATCGCAGGAACAGATATCACTCCCGAACAACTCCAGATCTGGACACGCATGCGCTCTGTGCTCACATCCCTGAGTCAGCAATCGCGTGTTGCATAAACACCCATACCCCACTTCGCTCATGCGATGTGGGGTATCTTTTTTTTCGTTCTGTGTTAAAACCTTGTAAGAAAAGATTCTTTGAAATGAGGTGCCTCAAATGGATCAACTGTTCATGAACGATTTGGCAATGATGGTTGGAGAAACCCGCCCAATCGGGTACATCATTGGAACAGTATTCGTCGCAATGCTTGTGTTTTACATCGTGCGAGTAGGAGCAAAAACAAAAGTCATCACTTGCTGTGGGTACTATAGTCCTTGGCAGGAAGCTGCACACGGACTGTGCGCCATAGGCATGATGGCAATGTGTGTCCCACGATTTTTTCTCTGGATTCACCCTGTGTCCTGGGTCCTCCTTTTTACCGCATTGAGTAGTGCATATCTATTTGTCTTAAGCACAAGATCTCCAGGATCAAAACCGAGTGCAAAGTGGTGCATGCTTCACGCAGGAATTTTCTTGGGCATGGCATACATGTTCCTTGGGTCACCCTGGACCTATGTCACGTGGGGATTCACACTCTTTTATGTCTATACTGGAGGAGTGTTCATCAAAGAATTCATCACAACGGTTTCAGATCCTCCTGTGTCGTTTTATTCAATTGGTGTTGATGTGTTCCACGTACTGATGAGCGTCGTAATGGTGGCGATGTTCGCCTTCCCATCCATCCTGATGCCTGAGATGCCCATGTGTCTCCCGTCAAAATAATCACCTCCCCGATATCCTCGGGGAGATTTTTTAAAACAAAAAAACCGCTTTGCTTTGCGGTTTTTTGAATCTATGCGGCTGGTTTTGCCTTCTTTTCTTTCTTCTTTCGAGTGCGGGCTTTCTTTTCTTCATCAACCGATCGGAATGGAACGCCGATGATCTTGAGAAATTCACGTGCTTCGTCGCGATTCTTTACGTTTGTGACAATAGTGATTGCCATACCGAAAACATCACGAAGATCTTCATCAGAAGACTCTGGGAAAATGGTGTGCTCCTTGATGCCAATAGTGCAGTTCCCCATGCCATCAACAGCGCGAGGAGAAATTCCACGGAAGTCCTTCGAGCGAGGAAGGGCGATGTTGAGAAGCTTCTCGAGAAATGCGTGCATGCGGACACCGCGAAGTGTTGCAATCTGACCGATGATGTCTCCTTGGCGAGTCTTGAAACTTGCGATGGCTTGCTTTGCACGTGTTGCAAGAGTCTTCTGTCCTACAATCTTTGCAAGTCGCTCTGCGACAAAGTCATTACGCTTCTTGTCAGTCTTTGACATCTTTCCGGTACCAACAGACACCACAACCTTCTCAATCTTTGGTGCTTGCATGATATTTTTATACCCATACGTCCCCTTCATGGTCTCGTAGGCTTTTGCGGTTTTTTCTTTAATTGTGAGTGCTTTTGCCATAGTGGTAGATATTACTTCTTCTTTGCTGCCTTTTTCTTTGCAGCTCCATCTTTACGAACATTGGACGCATGGATCGGATGTGGGACAGAGACTTTTTGTCCTTTCTTTCCTGACTGTCGAGGGCGCTGATGCTTTTCTTTCATATTCATCCCTTCAATAAGGACCATGTTTGCATGTGGATAGACCTTCAGCACAGGGCCTTTCTTTCCTTTATCAGCTCCAGTGAGCACAACGACCGTATCTCCTTTTTTTACATGTGAAATCATAAGCCGTAGGTTAGACCACTTCGGGTGCCTTAGAAATAATGGTCTGGAATCCTCGTTCGCCAATCTCGCGTGGAATAGGACCGAATACACGACCTGCCTTAGGCTCGTTCTTTGCATCGATCAGGACCACTGCGTTTTCATCAAAACGAATGTATGAACCATCCTTTCGTCCAAATGCGTCAACTTGGCGTACCACCACAGCACGATGAACTTCTCCCTTCTTTACAGCCTTACGAGGCTCAGCAGACTGGATGGAAACAACGCAAATGTCTCCAAGTCGTGCATAGCGGCGCTTTGACCCGCCAAGCACCTTAAAGACTCGAGCAATCTTTGCTCCTGAGTTATCTGCGACAACAATAATACTTCTTGGTTGAATCATACTCGTTTAGAATTCACGTTTCTTAGACGTATACATTTTTGGCTTCACCTGAACACGACCAACAATCTCAGCAATCTGGAATCTCTTCGTGCGGCTCATGGGACGAATCGAGACAATCGTGACACGATCACCCACAGTAGTCTTGTTTTCAGGATCGTGCGCGAGATATTTCTTGTTGCGCTTGATGTGCTTCTTATACTTTGGGTGCTCAACAAAGCGCGTCACAAGAACGCCTGCGGTCTTGTCGAGCTTTCGAGAAACGACGACGCCAGTCAATGTTTGGCGAGAGACGGTTGCTACAACCTCTTCTGTCTTTGTCTTCTTCTGTTTTGGTGATGTTGTTGCCATAAATATTACTTAGTGTTCTTTGTACTGCGAAGAAGAGTGAGGATTCGTGCAACGGTGCGACGGGCTTCTTTTGCTGCCTTCACGTTTTTGACTTTTCCTCCGGAAAATCCGAAACGAAAATCTTGAATGTCTTTTTGCTTTTCAGCAAGAGTTTTCTCGAGTTCCGATACGCTTTTCTTTTTAAGTTCTGAGAGTGTTTTCATACGTATGTGATTTAGGCGTGTTGTGAGCGGCTGACAACGGTCGTCTTGACTGAGAGCTTTGCTCCTGCACGGCGAAGTGCATCCTTGGCTGTCTTCGCATCAACTCCGTCCATTTCAAACATCACGCGACCTGGAAATACCTCTGCGACGTATCGTGTTGGGTCACCTTTTCCCTTACCCATCGGGAGCTCTGCTCCTTTTTGAGTTTCTGGTCGGTCAGGGAAAATGCGGATCCACACACGACCAAGCTTTCCTGCTGAACGAGAGAGGACACGACGTGCGGCCTCGATCTGATTAGACGAAATGCGGTCAGGGGTCGTTGCCTTAAGACCAAACTGCCCAAATGCGAGGGTCGTTCCACGGGTAGCCACGCGATTCTTTTTCATGTTGATTCGCTTGGACTGCCACTTGCGATGTTTTACTTTTTTAGGAAATAGCATAAGCCTTCAAAAAATTATTTTGCGACTGGCGCATGAGGCGCTGGGCGGTGAGGGCGTGGTCCTCCTGGGCGGTTATCTCGAAAATCTCGACGAGGTGGACGTGCATCTCTTGGATCGCGAGTGTCACGAGTTTGAGGACGACCTTCGGCCTGAGCCTTCTGGTCCTTTGCAAAAATTTCTCCACGATAAATCCAGACTTTGATTCCAATGACGCCGTATGTCATGTAGGCTTTCTCACGAGCAAAGTCTACGTCTGCACGAATAGTCTGAAGAGGAATGTTTCCTGCTTTCACGTATTCATAGCGGGCCATGTCAGCTCCACCAAGGCGTCCACCGATGGCGATCTTTGCTCCTTTGACGTCGCGATTTGCCATGACTTTCTCGATCATCTGCTTAATCACACGCTTGAATGGGAGACGCTTTTCAAGTCCTTCCGCGACCATCTGTGCAACGATTGCTGCATTTGACTCAGGAGAGCGCACTTCTTCAATTTCGAGTTTAAAGTTTGCAGGAATCGAGAGTTTCTGGCGATGAATCAGTTTTTCGATATCTTTACGGAGCTTCTGTGTTCCCTCTCCAGAGCGGCCGATAATGAGTCCTGGGCGAGCGGTCTTGATGATGATGGAGTAGGTCTTTTGCCCGCGATCAAATTCAATGAGCGCGACATGAGAACCACGAAGGCGCTTCACGAGATATTCTCGCAAAAGTACGTCAGCACGGAGGTAGGACTGATATGTACCTGGGTCAGCAAACCAGCGGCTTTTCCAGCCTCGGAGGGTACCTATGCGGTGTGCGTATGGATGAACAACGTGTGGCATAAATTATTTCTTAGGTGATTTGGCTTTCTTTGCCTTCTTTGGGGTTCCGGCCTTTTCTTTCAATGTAACGACAATGTGACTTGTGCGCTTCAAGATCTGAAATGCTGACCCTCGTGCGCGAGGCATCATGCGCTTCATCACAACCCCAGCATCAACACGAATATCTCCCACAACAAGATCTGCAACCTTCGCTCCACCCTCTTTTGCATTCGCAACAGCAGAGCGGATCAATTTTGCAATCGGGGCTCCTGCGCGCTTGCCTGCGTACTCAATATCAAGAAGAGCTCGCTCTACGGATTTTCCGCGAACGAGATCTGCAAGAAGGCGAACCTTGCGTGGAGACTGTCGATAATTTGAAAGACGTGCGGTAGACATAGATTATTTCTTAGAATCAGTAGATTCTTTCGCACTCTTTGCAGCGGCGATCTCAGCCTCTTTTTGCTTCTGGTCGAGTTCCTTTTGCATCTTTCCTCCGTGTTTGGTGAACTTACGTGTTGGAGAGAATTCCCCAAGGCGGTGCCCCACCATATCTTCAGACACTTTTACTTCAATAAAATCCTTTCCATTGTGGACCCCAAAAGTAAATCCAATCATCTCGGGAGAAATCTGAGAATCACGGGCCCATGTCTTAATCGTCCCTGCTGAATCAGGGGTTTTGCCAGCTATCTTCTTGAGCAAGCGCTCGTAGACGTATGGTCCTTTGGAAAGTGATCGTGTCATAAAAAATAAATACAGCACCCAAGAGTGCTATGTAGGCGCCATACTATAGGAAGGGGGTTTTGTTGTCAATCGACATGACGAAACAAAAGTGGTCCTATGGCAAATCCTTGACAAATATGTTTCCTGTTTCTTAATACGTTTTGATTTTGGTGTCAGTTTCCATTATATTGCCGTGATGTCACTACTTGATCAATACGATTATCACCTTCCTCCCACATCGATCGCAACAGAGCCTGCTTCCCCGAGGGATGCATCACGGCTGTTTGTCTATAACACAAAAACAAACACGATCACCCTCGATATTTTCCGCAATCTCGCTGAGTACATCCCCGCGAGCTCCCTTTTTGTTCTCAATAACACAAAAGTGGTCCCTGCACGGCTGCACCTCACAAAACCTACGGGAGGAAAGATTGAGGTTTTCCTGCTTTTGAATGAATTACGTCCAGGAGACACGGTGATCAAAGGAATTGTGGATCGTCGCGCTGATGTGGGATGGAAGCTGAGTTTCCCAAACGGAGAAACCCTCGAGATTGTTGCGCAAGAAGAACAATATTTTTTCTTTCGCCCAAGCGTCACCCGAGAAGAGCTCTGGGCCTTGATTGATACATACGGAGAAACACCGATACCAAAATACATCAAGGGAACGAGTCTGGATGAAGACACGCTACGTTCGTCATACCAAAGTATCTTTGCGCGACATCCTGCGTCAGTCGCTGCACCAACAGCATCACTCCACTTCACCGAACATGTGCTCAATCACTTGAAACGAAAGGGCTGCAACGGCACAGAAGTCACACTTCATGTTGGCCCAGGGACATTTGCTCCTGTTCCTGAGAACGCACTTGAGACAAAAAAGCTGCACACAGAGTATGCCGCGATTGACCATGCCGCTGCACGCGCAATAGCAGAGGCAAAACAGCACGGAGATCCCGTGGTGACCGTAGGCACCACTGCTACCCGCACCGTCGAAGCATTTGCAAAAGACGATGGCTCACTAGAGCCAGTCAACGGTCCCATCGATCTCTTTATTTTTCCGCCATACCACTTCAAAGTGACGGACATTCTTATCACCAATTTTCACCTACCAAAATCTTCTCTCATGCTCCTCGTTGACGCATTTCTTAAACACAAAGGCGCAAAGAGAAATATCCTCGAACTGTATCAGCGTGCAGCAAAAGAAAAGTTCCGCTTTTACTCCTTTGGGGATGCAATGCTCATTCTTTAGTGAGAGAATAGTGTTATTAAGAGTTAGCACATTCACATATATGGGAAAAGGAGATCATCGTCAGCAGAAAGAAAAGAAGAAGCCAAAGAAGGATAAGAAGAAGTAAAGAGAAAGGCCGTGAACATTAGTTCACGGCCTCGGGTTTTCTGTGAGGTTGTCCTGAGCAGGGGCTCCTCAATCCCCTGCTTTGATTAATCTACGACCAGGTCATTTTCCTGATATGCATCATCAGGTCCTCCCTTTTTGGTATTTGCCCCGCGTCACGGTGGGGCGGTTGAGACGCCAGGGTGACGCTGCCGCGCTACGCTACGTCCAAGTCATGGTCCCTCCAGGGCGGCTTTGGTGTTTTTTCAGAAGGTGCAACGGTACTTTTAATGATTGTCGGATGACACGCGAGGTGTCCCTATGACGACCAGTACCGTATCCCACTGTAGGACTATTGTAGTATACCAGATACATATAATTTGTCAATACAACAAAAAACGGCCCTTTTGAGCCGTTTTTTGTTGTATTTCTCTGTATATCCTTAAACCTTCGAGCGCATGAGTTTCCCTGGCTTGCGGCGTGAGACAATAAAGACATTGGAATACTTCTTGGGCGTTCGGGTCTTTTGCCCTTTTCCGACTGCCTTTCCCCACATGGTCTTTGCTCGGCGCGTACCACGTGGCTGAACACCTTCTCCACCACCGTATGGGTGATCGACTGGGTTCATTGCCGTACCGCGGACCTTCGGGCGCTTTCCGAGCCAACGTGCACGACCAGCTTTTCCGAGATTCACAAGCTTGTGTTCA
This sequence comes from uncultured Candidatus Saccharibacteria bacterium, assembly GCA_964409985.1. GTDB lineage: Bacteria > Patescibacteriota > Minisyncoccia > Phycocordibacterales > UBA6899 > CAYPEZ01. Next base: position 1,819 of record CAYPEZ010000023.1, on the reverse strand, counting down.
GAGTTTGAAACTTCACCCACTGAACCCCACGCCTCTCCAGAAATCTTGCGAACTTCTGTTGAAGGAAGCTTGATGAATGCGTATCCACCGTCGTGAGCAATGAGCTCGCCGTAATTCCCTGCAGAGCGGACGAGCTTAGCTCCTCCATCACGCTTCACCTCGACATTGTAAACGAATGTTCCTACAGGAATCTTGCGAAGTGGAAGACGGTTGCCCGCAGTCACAGGAGCCTTTTCTGACACAATGAGCGTATCCCCTACTTTCACAGACTTTGGCGTGAGCACGTAGCGTCGTTCTCCGTCCTTGTAGCACACAAGGGAGATAAACGATGAGCGATTTGGATCGTACTCGACAGATTCCACGCGTGCTGGGATATCGCGCTTATCGAACATGAAGTCGACAAAGCGATACTTTTGCTTATGCCCACCTCCGCGGTGTCTGGACGTGATACGACCAAAGGCGTTGCGGCCTTGGGCCTGCTTCATTCCACTCACTAATCGCTTGTGCGGCTTTGAGCGCGTGAGGTTCTTGCGATACTCCACGAGTGCTGTGTGGCGAAGTGATTTTGTTCTTGGTGCAAATGTTTTCATATTTTTTGAAGAGTTGTTTAAAAACGTTCAGAGCCAAGGCGCGGAGAATCCATGACCGGAGACATACTGACAGTATGGCGAGGATCGTGGAGAGGCTCCGCAACGATGGATATGACGTTTTTTAACATACTCTTTTAGACGAATTCGATTTTATCGCCTTTCTTTAGGTACACCACTGCCTTTCGACCTCCACCGACAGTGTGCGTCACTCCCGTTGTGCGTGATTGCTGACGCTTTGCGGGAATAGCGATCATGTGTACTTTCTTTGGGGTAACACCGTACTTCGCTTTGATGGCCTGTGCGACGAGCGGTTTTGTTGCCCTGCTATCGACATCAAAGACATATGCTCCTCGTTCTGAGAGCATGGTTGCCTTTTCTGTGATGCGTGGCTCGCGAATGATCTGCGCGAGATTTACGCTTCCTTGAGAAGCCGCAGCTGCGGGAACATTCTCATTCTTTGCGACTGACTTTTTCTCTGCTTTAGGAGCCGCTTTCTCTTTTGCGACCTTCTTTGGAGCTTCTACGGCATCCTTCTTTTTCTTGAGTGCGTCAAAGAGTGCCATATTAGTTCCACTTAGAAGCAATTGTCTTCACCGCCTCTTCGGGATGAGCAATTACAACATACTTATAACCAAGAAGTTCCACTGGGTTTGCATCCTTCGCACCGCGTACAAGCATGTTGCTGAAATTCTGGAAGCTTTTGACAGCGTTCTTGTTTTCAACACCAAGCATGAGGTACGCAGCATTCTTGCGACGTGTTGCAAGCGCTTCATAGCCAGAAATTTTCCCAAGTGACGAAAGGGTTGCGCGAGCATCCTTCGCTTTTGGCTCCTTGAATGTCAGCGTGTCCACAAAGAGGACTTCTCCATCACGGAGTTTCTTTGAGAGCACGACGGCAAGAGCTTTCATGCGGGCCTTCTTGTTAATCTTTTGGCTATAGTCTTTTTCGTTTCGAGGACCATGTGCCTTGCCTCCCTTACGCCAGATTGGTGATCGGGTTGATCCATGGCGTGCGCGGCCAGTACCCTTTTGTCTCCAAGGCTTTTTCCCACCTCCGGAGATTTCACCACGAAACTTTACGTGAGCGATTGGTGTGCGTGCGTTGGCCTGCATTCCTGTCACTACCTGATGCACAAGATCAGCATTCCAACTCTCACCGAAGACTTGTTCAGGAAGCGTAATGTTTCCAGACTTGTTCCCCTCGGTTGTATAGATCGGTTGCTCAAGAG
>CAYPEZ010000022.1:11719-14563 GCA_964409985.1 uncultured Candidatus Saccharibacteria bacterium | reverse complement strand
GAGCACCACGCCCCAGATAAATGAAAGAACAACCAGAACAGGAAGGAAAAACCACAAGAGCACAAACCCCAAGCCCAGCACGACGGAAAACACCCAAAGCATGAGCGTGAGTGCGATAAACACAGAACGTGCGATCATTCCGACGATACGCATGATGATATTCACAAGAAGGTTTTGCGCATATTGCGATGGGTCAGACACAAAACTTCCCTTACTTTCTTGAATGAGTTTAATCGGTGAAAGGAAGGTGCGTAAAAGCACCGAAAATGAAAAAACATTTCCAATGTACCACACGTAGTTGCTCCAAATTCCAAGAATATCCTGGAATGCGCGCGTATAATGCCAGCGAATGTAATAGAACCAGGCAGACAAGACAGCCATACACTCTGAGTATATCACGAGAAGAGTGTGATATTACTGGTAATACACCTTTGTGTCGAAGCGTAAATCAATCTTCTTCAATGGTGCGGATTCCCCTTTTTCGCTGAGTGCGTCCCGTAGAGCTTCAAAGCGTTTCATATCAGAAAGAATGTCTCGAGCTAAAGAAAACAAAAATTCTGTTCCCTCTTTTGTTCTCAACATAACGTCTGCATCATCAGTGACAGTAAAATCGCGAACTTGATATCCACGTTCCGAGAGTGCCTGTGAAAGCGTCGAGAGTCTGTCCATCGTTGTCTCATCCGCAATCATATATCCAATAGGATATATGTGCTCTCGGGGATATTGATCGTGAAAAATCGGCGCCGGGGTGGTTCGGTATACCGGAAAAGGTGGTTCGGTATACGCTGGTGCGTTTGCATAAATTTTTCCTTCATCGTTGGCAAACCAACATGTTTGAGATTCTGTCGTTGTGCTCTCACCTTGAGATGCTTCACACCAGAGCATTGCTGGAGATTCCTCGGTGACAGCAACATGTAGCGTTCTTGAAAAGCGTCCCGCAATAGCAACCTCGTGAATATGTGGATCCAGCGCATAAATCGCGGCAGCAATCTCTTCGTGTGGCGCCCAGAGCGGAAGGTCTCGTCTCACGATAAGTGCTGCTGGTGTTTCAAACACTCGTTCGATAGCCTGAACAACGGACGACGAGCTGACCACACGATTCCCTTCAACACTGAGGAATTGGATTCTATTCGCGCTAAAATTTGACAGAAGCGCAATGACTCCAATTCCCATCACAACAAGGAGATATCCATGTGCAATTACTGTCACAGTCGAATGCACAATGCGGTGAATTTCTTCCCACCGCTGTAATCGTCTCCACACTTTCCCCACCCACACAACCATACAATACGATGTTAACCTCCAATCACAGTCTTTCCCATGAATGGAACGAGTGCTTCTGGCACTTTGATGGTCCCGTCTTCTTGTTGATAGTTTTCGATAATTGAAACAAGGATGCGCGGTGTAGGAATTGCGGTTGAGTTCAGTGAGTGTACAAAGCGCATACGTTCCTCGGTATCACGATAACGAATATTGAGCCGTCGAGTTTGAAAATCGTGAAAGTATGATGCTGAACTAATCTCTCGGTATGTTCCTTCTCCTGGTACCCACAGTTCGATGTCGTATTTTTTGACTTGCCCAAGACCAAGATCTCCTCCACAGTTCGCAACTGTGTGATACGGGATCTTTAAGAGCTCAATGAACTCTTCGGTATTACGGTTCAGCTGCTCGTGAAGCTCGACAGATGTTTGATGGTTCGCTTCACACAACGCAACCTGCTCCCATTTAAAAAATTCGTGAACACGAATAAGTCCTCGTGTGTCTTTACCGTGTGCACCAGCTTCGCGACGGAAACACGGGGAGAAAGCAAGGAACTTCATTGGAAGTTTTTCCCGAGGCAGCACTTCATCCATATACATACCCATCGTTCCAACCTCAGCAGTCCCTGCAAGGTATTCATTATCTTGTGTATGGTACAGGTCTTCTTCTCCTTGCGGAAGATAGCCGCTTCCGTAGAGAGTCTCTTTGCGAAGCAGGGATGGAACAAGAAGCGGAGTGAATCCTTTTGCTGTCCAATGCTTAATCGCAAGTTGCCACACGGCGTTCGCCAAAAGAACACCATCGCCTTTTAAAAAATACCCTCGGAATCCTGCGACTTTTGTCCCTCGCTCAAAATCAACCATGTCACGAGCGAGCATTAACTCAATGTGATTCTTAGGTTGAAAAGTAAATTGCGTCGGTTCCCCCCACTTCTTTACTTCCTTATTTTCAGCATCTGAATCGCCTTCTGGGACTGAAATATCTGGAACATTAGGGACAAGGAGCATGAGCCGTCGCCACTCTTCCATAATGGATTGAAGTTCAGCATCTTTGGAGGATAGCTGGTCTTTGATTGATTTCATTTCGACAAGAACGTTCTCACGTTCTTCTGGAGAAAGTGACCCGATTGTTTTGCTTACCTCATTTTGACGAGCACGGAGTTTTTCAACTTCCCCAGTCAGAGCAATACGTTTTTCTTCTGTTTCCAAAAGTGGAGCGAGGTCAAAGTTGATGCGTTTCTTTCGAGCGGCCTCTTTAATAAGGTCAGGGTTTTCCTTGATAAATTTTATATCCAGCATAGGATGCATCATATCATACGTCATGACTCTATCTACCCCAGAAGAAGCAGGTTTGTGGCCAATACGGGAGCTTCCAGTATCTCGCTTTCCCACTCTTGAGCAGATACCTGATCCGCCACACACACTCTATGCGAGAGGTGAAATTGCCCTTGAAGGTCGACACACTCTGACCGTTGTTGGGAGCAGAAAACATACTGCGTACGGCAAAGACGTCGTCCACATGCTTATCAACGGTCTTCGGAATACACCGATTACCATCATTTCTGGACTTGCACTTGGAATTGAC
>CAYPEZ010000022.1:0-11709 GCA_964409985.1 uncultured Candidatus Saccharibacteria bacterium | reverse complement strand
CAGGCAGCTATCGATGCTGGACTTCCCACTATCGCCGTTCCTGGTTCGGGACTCTCGTGGGAGTGTGTATACCCCAAATATCACATACCACTAGCAAAACACATTCTTGCATCTGGAGGCGGTCTACTGTCAGAATTTTCTCCTGACACCTCCGCCGCACCATGGACATTTCCAAAACGCAATCGCATTATGGCAGGACTGTCCGATGCAGTGCTTATTATTGAAGCACAAGAACAGTCAGGAACACTGATCACCGCCCGCTTAGCAATGGAATATAACCGCGATGTTCTTATTGTTCCCGGTGGTATCACTTCCCCATCTTCTCGTGGCCCTAATGGACTCTTGCGTGACGGAGCAATTCCAATTCTTTCATCAACGGATATTCTTGATGTATTTGGCATCACACAAGAAGAAGCACATAAGATTTCTGAGACTCAAGGAACATTATCGGAAATTGAGCAAAAATTTCTTCATCTTGTTCGTGAACCTACTGAGCGCGATGCACTCCTGACAACTCTTGGACTATCTCCAGAACAAGGAAATGTCGTGATCTTAGAATTGGAAATCAAAGGCCTTATTCGAACATATGGTGGGCTTGTTATGCGATCATAAACACACACGGAGTTTGCCAAAAACACGGGTTCCGTGTTACCAATGAGTGCACCATGGCTATCAAGCAGTCAGAAAAAACTCTCGTGATTGTTGAATCACCGTCAAAAGCAAAGACGATCGAGAAGTATTTGGGCAAAGAATATCTAGTTCGGGCATCAGTGGGACATGTGCGTGACCTCCCAAAGTCAAATACAAAAGCGATTGATATCAAACACGGTTTTACTCCACACTACGAAATCTCAGCAGGAAAAGAGAAAGTTGTTCAGGATCTCAAGGCCCTCGCAAAGAAAGCAAAGGAAGTTATCCTTGCAACAGACCCCGACCGCGAAGGAGAGGCTATTGCATGGCACTTGGTCACTCTTCTTGGAGTGCCTCATGCTAAACGAATTGTTTTTCACGAGATTACAGAAGAAGCCATTAAAGAAGCCATTGAGCATCCAAGAAAAGTTGATGACAACCTCCGTAAAGCTCAAGAAGCGCGTCGCGTTCTTGATCGTCTTGTTGGATACGATCTTTCTGGACTCATTTGGAAAAAAGTTCGTTATGGTCTTTCTGCTGGCCGCGTTCAATCTCCCGCCCTACGCATTCTCATGGAACGAGAGAGAGAGGTACGTGCGTTTATTCCTGTGACTTTCTGGCGCATCTACGCGACACTCGAAACCCCCAACGGCGAGACAATAGAAATGCTATCTGTCGAGGAACCGAAAACAGAAGAGCGATGCAAGGCAATCATTGACGCCGGACGCACACTTCCTTGGACCGTTGTCAGTGTGGAAGAAACAGAAGCAAAACGATCACCACGCCCACCTTTTACAACATCAACACTTCAACAAGCTGCCGCCACCCGCCTTTCGATGAGTCCTTCTCGAACAATGCAAACCGCACAGAAGCTGTATGAAGCTGGACTCATTACATACATGCGCACAGACTCAACGACACTATCGCAGTCTGCGCTGGCTTCGATATTTGATACGATTCGAAAGAAATTTGGGTCAGATCAAGTTGCCCCACGAACATATAAAACCCGCTCAAAAAACGCACAAGAAGCCCATGAGGCGATCCGCCCAACAGATGCATCGAAGTTGAACGCTGGATACACCCCTGAGCAAAAACGTTTGTATAAGCTCATTTGGCAACGCACAGTCGCATCTCAAATGACAGACGCAAAAGTCATGAGAACAAAGGTTCTTGCTCGCATTGGAAAAGATGAAGACTTCCCTCTCTTCAGTGCAAACGGGAATCGTTTACTCTCCCCTGGTTGGCTTCAGGCGGATCCCGAAGCCCAGGGAGAAGATGTGATTCTTCCACTCGTCAAGGATGGAGCGTCGCTTCGACTTGTTTCAATGAAGGATGAAAAGAAGGAGACTGAGCCCCCACCTCGTTACACTGAAGCTGGACTCGTGAAGGAACTTGAAAAGCGAGGCATCGGGCGCCCTTCGACGTATGCATCTATTATAAAAACGATTCAGGATCGAGGATATGTTACAAAAGAAGGCAAGACCCTTATCCCAACAGACACCGGTGATGTTGTCAGTTCATTCCTCGAAAAATACTTCCCTCTGTACGTTGGGGACTCGTTTACTGCGGAAATGGAAGAACGGCTAGATGAAATTTCTCGTGGAGAACGGGCTTATCGAGAAACAATGGAGGAATTCTATACACCATTCCATGAAGAAGTGGCTTCTAAAGAGAACATAGAAAAAATCACGAACATGGGAGATGCGGATGCATCAATCACCTGTCCTTTGTGCAGCGGGCCCATGATTATCAAACTCTCGCGTGGTGGAAAATTTCTTTCATGTAAAAACTTTCCTACATGTAGTGGGGCTCGGACCATTGAAGGAGCAGTTTTGGAAGGACCTAAAATGACGGGAGAAAAGTGCCCAAATTGTGAAAAAGGTGATCTTATTGAACGTACTGGGAGAAATGGAAAATTTGTTGCTTGTGATCGTTATCCAAAGTGCAAATACATTAAAAATGATGCATCGACACAACTTCTGAATACAACTGGAGTAAAGTGCATCATGTGCGGAAAAGGAGAAATTGTCGCAAGACGCGGGCGTTTTGGTCCATTCTTTAGTTGTTCAAACTACCCCGAGTGCAAGTACATCATTAAATCAAAACCTACAGGAAACATCTGTTCCTACATCCGCGAGAACGGTCAACCTTGTGGCAAACTCATGATGGAAGGCACGAAGACAATCCCCGAGAGATGTAGTGATCGGACGTGCCCAAATCATAATCCTCACAAACTCGAGAAGAAATAGCCAACCTGACACATCAAGCTCACGCTTGATGTGTCAGGTTTTGTCAGCCGCAGTGATGTTTTTGTTTGCTCATAGACAGCTGTTTGACAAGACCCCCCGAGAGGTCTAGGCTACCCACCCAGATGTACCTTACAGCGGTGACACATGCCTCCAAGTAAACAGTCTGGGACAAAAGACTTGGAGATGAAAGAATTCAAACATCTCCAAAAAAATTACCTTGAAAGAAAAAATAAGGAAGACAAAGAACGGCTTATCACATTTGCGGTGGGAAAAAAATCTCATCGACGAAACAACAGTGATGCGTTTGTCCTCCCTGTTTGTAAAATCCTTATCGAAGCAAGTGATGCTGACGCTTTCTATGTCGCGTCGTTCATTCAAAACTCAGCGACCAGAGTTAGGCTAAGAAAGTATATCCATCAGCAATTTGTTGAGAGAGGGAGAGTTTTTCTACCGCAGAAGACCATGTATCCCTCGCTCGATGCGAATCCTTCTCCGGAACAGAATGCCCCAGTGCCTCGCGAGGAGTCTACTCCGGAAAAACCGAAAGAAGGTCTTCATGTTCAGCAAACCCATCGCCGTGGTTTAACAAAAATATTTCAGTCTTTTCTCGACAGGGGTAAAACACTGTTGAGAAGATTTTCCACCATTCCCCGAGCACCATGACTCGGGGAATTTGTTTACACTTTGCCTTCAATTCGCTACTATAATTTTCATGAGAGAAGTTATCACACCGTTGGAAGATATATTGTCGACCATGGAAGATGCGCGGGAGGCCTCGCGTGATTTAGTTTCGCGTGCATACCGTTATGCAGAGCACGCTCACTCAACACAACAAAGGTATTCTGGTGCCCCATATTTTGTCCACGTGAGTGCTTGCGCAAAAACCCTAGCAACACTTGGGCTCGATGCTCCAACGATTGCAGCGGGACTCTTGCATGATGTTCTTGAGGACGCTCAGGTCCCGCCTGAAACCATTGAAAAAGAGTTTGGAAAGGAGATTCTTTTTCTTGTTGATGGTGTAACGAAACTCGGGAAGCTCAAATATCGTGGCCTTGAAAGGCACGCTGAGAGCCTCAGAAAATTGTTTATCTCTACTGCAAAAGATGTTCGTGTTATTCTCATTAAGTTGGCGGATCGGCTTCATAACATGTCGACGCTTGCTTTTGTGCCCCCAGAAAAGCGACAGCGTATTGCGCTTGAGACTCTTGAAATCTATGCACCACTTGCGAATCGTTTATCGATGGGAAAACTGAAAGGATACCTTGAAGACTATGCATTCCCCTACGCATACCCTAAAGAATTCAGAGAGGTAGAGGCCCTCATCAAAGAGCGATCAAAAGGGACAGAGAAAAAACTCATGAAACTCTACCGAACTCTTCAAAAGAAACTTGCCGAAGAAGGTATTATTGGGGTTCGGGGCGAATACCGGGTCAAACGTACCTATAGTCTCTTTCGTAAATTACAAAAATACGACATGGACCTTTCTAGGATCTATGACATTGCGGCCGTGCGCGTTATTGTGCCTTCTGTCGCAGACTGTTATCGCGCACTTGGGGTCATTCACTCAGTGTGGCGTCCCCTTCCTGGGCGAATTAAGGACTATATCGCCTTCCCTCGCCCAAACGGGTATCAGTCCCTTCACACAACAGTGTTCACTGGAGACGGAGATGTCGCAGAGATCCAAATCCGCACAGAAGAAATGAATCGTGAGGCAACTCTTGGAATTGCCGCACACTATAGCTATAAAGAATCTGGGAACCAGAAAAAAACCAAGAAACCTCGTAAAGGAAAGGTTGATTGGGTTCATGAACTCCTTGAGTGGCACGAACACCTTGAATCAGGAGAGTTTCTTGATACGCTCAAGACAGATTTCTTCACAGACCGCGTATTCGTGTTCACTCCAAAGGGGGACGTCGTGGATCTTCCTATTGATTCAAGCCCTATCGACTTTGCTTATGCTATTCACTCAGCAATCGGAGAGCACGCATCCGCTGCCAAAGTGAATGGAAAACTTGTTTCTCTTGATACTCCTCTAAAAAATGGAGATATCGTCACTATTGAAACTAAGGAATCTGCGAAACCAAGCTCAAAATGGCTTGCGTATGCAAAGACCACAATGGCACGCAGACATATCAAGATTGCGCTTCAAAAACACGCTGAAGCAAAAAAGAAAGCAGAGGCTATACGCTGAAATTCTTTACTGCGTATAGATCGGGATCATCTGCCACAATTTCTGTTTGCGGAGTCTTCTCCTCTTCGACAATGTGAAGGGGTGTTGTGTCTTCAATACGAGAAACCCCCTCATCAATTCCATCAACTGGCTTGTGTTCGGCATTCTGTTCATAAAAGCCCGTGTGTGCTTGTCGAGATTGTATCGCAGCAATAATTTGTGCAAGATCATCCTTTGAAAAGAAATCAATGACGACTTTTCCTCCGACGGATCGCGATTCAATTTCGACATGAGTTCCAAGCGCTTCGGTGAGCGTCCGAGCAACTTCTGCCATCTCGGGATCCATTGGTCGAAGCTTTTTGCGAACCTTCTCTTTTGCAATATGGCGTGCTGCTTCTTCAGCTTCACGCACCGTGAGCTTGCGATACATGATGTCTTTAAACAGCACAGACTGTTCCATGGGGCGATCATTGAGCATCATGAGTGGCCGTGAATGACCTTCACTGATTTTCCCCTGTGACAGCGCATCGAGAATATCTTGTGGGAGTGAAAGGAGGCGCAAGGTATTTGAAACATATTCACGACTCTTCCCTACACGCTTCGCAATTTCGGTATGAGAGAATGAGAATTCGTTGACCAACCGAGCAAAGGCCATTGCACGGTCGACAGGATTAATGTCTTCACGCTGGAGGTTCTCGATGATTGCGAGCTCAAGCTTGAGTTGGCTAGACTGAATGTCAACTCGAATAATGGCGGGAACCTTAGTAAGCCCCGCGAGTTTTGATGCTCTCAATCGTCGTTCTCCGGCGATGAGCTCATATTCGACATCCATGCCCCCCTCATGAGGAACTTCTTTTTTTGTCACCACGAGTGGCTGAAGAACACCGTAGGTACGAATGGAGTCTGCCAAGTCTCGAAGATGGATTTCGTTAAACTCTTTTCGAGGCTGATAAGGATTGGGTTTAATTTTTTCTGTTTCGATCCAATAGATCGCGTCTCCAGCGAATTCTTGCATTTGACGAGTATACCACGGTCATCAATTTCCAGACTGTTGAAAAAAGTCTCTTCTGGGGCTATGCTCAAGCGTATTGCCGGAGTGGCGTAATGGTAGCCGCGCGCGACTCAAAATCGCGTCTCGAAAGGGGTGTGGGTTCAAGTCCCACCTCCGGCACAAAACGAAGTTTTATGATGGAGAGGAAGTGCTTGAGCACTTCCGTGTGGGACTTGAAGCCGTTCTCCTATATTTCCGTAGGATTCCTATCGTGAGGAAATGGGAAACGGATACTGGTCCTGTAAGGACCAAGTCCCTCCTCCGGCACAGCGAAGCGTGACGGAAGTGAGTGAATACACTTGCGGGTGAGACTTGGAGCCGTTCATCCATATTTCTAAGCGATTCTTATCGTGAGGAAATGAGAAACAGGTATTGATCATGTAAGACCCGAGTCCCTCCTCCGGTGCCGCATCAAAAAACTCCCTTAAGGGAGTTTTTTGATTTAGATCTTCCCAACCAAGTCCATGCCAGGCTTTAGCGTCTCATCCCCTGGCTCCCAGCTTGCGGGGCACACATTTCCCTTGTGTTCACGGACAAACTTCGCAGCGCGAATCTTACGCAAAAGTTCCTTGCCTGAGCGACCAACGTCATTGTTGTGAATCTCGATAGTCTTAAGTTGTCCTTCAGGAGAAATAAGGAAGCTCCCGCGTAGTGTGAGGCCGTTGTCACCATCTGCAGGATTATCAATCGCAACACCAAAGAGGTGCGAAAGAATACCCGCTGGATCAGCGGCCATTGCATATTCGATCTTCCCAATTGCCGGAGAATGATCATGCCACGCCTTATGCACAAAGACCGTGTCTCGAGAGACTGAGAGTATCTCTGCTCCTTCCTTTTGGAAATCTTTGTGAAGATCCGCAAGCTCCTCAAGCTCTGTAGGACAGACGAAGGTGAAGTCAGCAGGATAAAAGACAACAGCAAGCCACTTCCCTTTAAAGTCTTTGAAAGATAATTTCACTTCTTCGTCTTTTTTGGGGTCGTAAGCAGCAAACTGAAGATCTTGAGGCACCGTTTCGTTGATTTTGAGTGTTTGTAGATATTCCATATGCTTTATTAAACTACCAATAGGCTCATATGGTAGCATGCTTTGGTATGAAGGTACAAAAACCTCAGATCATTGCAGTGGTTGGCCCCACCGCAAGCGGAAAAACGGGCCTTTCAGTAGAGCTGGCGAAGGCGGTAGGTGGAGAAGTCATCTCTGCCGATAGTCGCCAAGTGTATCGAGGTCTAGACATTGGAACAGGGAAAGTGACAAAAAGAGAGGCGCGGGGAATTCCCCACCACCTCATCAACATCGCATCACCCAAAAAACATATTTCGGTCGATGTATGGAAAAAGAAGGCAGAAAAGGCTTTGAACAATATCATAAAGCGAGGAAAGACTCCTATTGTATGCGGGGGAACGGGGCTCTATGTTGATACCCTTTTGCGCGGACTTTCCTTCCCCACTGTCTCTCCTAACCTTGCTCTTCGCAAACGACTAGAGAAAAAACCCGTAGAGGAGCTTTATGTCTTGTTAAAAAAGCTTGACCCCACACGAGCGCGGAACATTGATCGAAGAAATCCTAGAAGACTGATTCGTGCTATTGAGATAGCAAAAGCACTTGGACATGTTCCTTCTAAAAAAATCATTCCCCCGCCATATCAGATTGATTGGATTGGTATTAATCCACCCGACACAATTCTCAAGAAAAATATCCATCACCGCCTCCTCGCCCGCCTAAGCCATGGAATGGTTGCTGAAGCAAAGAAACTTCACCGCACGGGTCTCTCATATAAACGCATGAGAGACCTCGGTCTTGAATATCGATTTCTCGCAGATCTTCTGGAGCACCATACCCCCAAAAAAGCTTTTGTTGATTCTCTTGAGCAAGCAATATGGCAATATGCAAAAAGACAACGCACGTGGTGGAAGCGATACAACGATATTTCTTGGTTTGATTCACCAGACAACGCCTTCAAATATTTCAATAACAGAAAAGGAGGAGGCGCATGACACGTCTCCTCCTTGCACCGCTTCCTTGAAGGCTAAGCGGCGAGATTCGGGATCACCTCCTAGACGCCCGTACCCCGGGCAAAGGTGTTGTGTGTGACTCCGAGGACTACTCGGGCTGAGCAGCTCTTGATCTCGCAGATCACGTCTACCTCCTGCGCTCCGTGGGCGCGTTGTCTAGGACTGTGGGAAAGGGCTCTATGTACATAGTACTACTCTTCACTCAAGTTTTTTGCAAGTATCCACAGTACATATCATCAACTGGAAATTGGATATTTCCATGTTATACTCGCTTTCATTCGGGGGGCTTAGTTTAGTGGTAGAACAACGGTCTCCAAAACCGTTAGTAGGGGTTCGATTCCTCTAGCCCCCGCAACACACAAAAGACCTCCGAAAGGAGGTTTTTTTGCTCTGTGTTGAGAGGAGACTAGAGGAATCGAAAGACGGAACGGGGACCCATGCGAAGCATGGGATGTGAGTCGGGGTCGTGAGTACTTAGTATTTTGACAGCATTTGTGTCAAAATAGTTAGTAACTCGTGACCGATTCCTCTAGCCCCCGCAATGTAGAAAAAACCGCTCTTTGGAGCGGTTTTTTTATTATTTCTTTGCTTCCTTAAACACGACGTGCTTCCGAAGTTTCTTCGAGTACTTCTTGAGCTCAATCTTTCGAGTGACGAGCTTCTTATTCTTGCGCGTCCAATAGACTTCGCCGGTCTCTTTATTGCGGATCTGGATGAGTCTTTCCTGTGACATATTCGTGGAGCCAGATTACCAAAATTCTGAAATTATGCAAGTGAATGCCATCTAGACAAGAACATGCCCCATTCTTGGGTTCAGGCGAGTCAGTAGCTCATACGCTGTCGTCTGAGCATGTGCAGCAAGCTCCTCCGCACTGATTTGCTCTTTTCCATCTTTTCCGATCAAGGTGACGATGTCCCCAGACTTTACCCCCTTGATACCTGTGACATCTACAACGATCATATCCATGGATACCCTTCCAAGCACTTTTGCTCTTTTGCCCCGAATGAGCACATGGCCCTTCCCTGAAAGGAGTCGTGGAAATCCATGCCAATATCCAATAGGGATGATCGCGATTTGGGAATCTTGTTTGAGGGTTTCAGTGAAGTCATACCCGACAGACTCCCCTTTCGCAACGCGCTTTACTTCACTCACGATTGTCTTCCATGCAAGCGTTGGGTGGAGAACAAGGTCTGCGCGGTACACACGCACTTCATCGCTCGGCCAAATACCGTAAAATCCTATCCCTACTCGAACCATATCTTCATACGCTTCGGGGTACACAAGCGTTCCTCCGGTTGCAGAAACATGAGTGATGACCCGGTGTCCTTCTGCTTGAAAAAGCCCTTTCCATTGTTGAAATTCCGCAATTTGTTTTCTTGTGCGAGCGCCATTCTTGGGTTTTTTTGCCTCAGCAAGATGAGTGAAGAGTCCTTCGACACGAACTTTCGTGGGTAATGTTTTCAAAAGTTTCATCACCGCCATCCGATCCCGCCACAGGAATCCCTGTCGATGCATCCCTGTATCAACCTTGAGATGGATTGCGAGTGGGCGTCCACGATACGCCTGTAATGCTTTTAATGACTCCATGCTTGAGATTGCAATACTGATGCCGTGCTCTCCGGCTTTATGAAACAGAGCTGGAAGAGTATACCCAAGGACAAGCATAGGGACAGAGACACCTGCGTTTCTTAGAGAAATCCCCTCAACAAGAGAATCGACAGCAAGGAGATCGATTCCTAGACGTTCAAGCTCTTTTGCATAGAGATAGAGATCATGACCATATGCATTTGACTTAATGACGGCCGCCAACGCCACCTTTGGGCCAATCACCTTGCGAAACATTTGGTAGTTTTTCTCAATTGCTTTTCGGTCAATTTCTATCCACGTCCGGAAGTGTTTTTTGTTCATCTTTTAATCATACCAAATAGAAAAACCGCCGACTTTGAAAGCCAGCGGCTTCTAGCTTCACGACAGAAGTCCTATCGCCACAAGAGCACAGAGAACTCCAGCCATTCGACGTGGATCAGTATCACCGATGACAACCATTTGGTATACAATAGGCACAATCACTTGCACGAGTGTCGTCAAGACAATGAGCCTCCCGACTTCAGTATAGCGAGCTTCTGAAAGCATGTTTGTGAACAGGAGCATGCCCGCGACGCCAAATGCCACACTGAAACCGGCGTACCCATAATGTGGAGTTTTTGTCAGCGTGAAGCTTCCGACGGAAAGGACGAAAATGAGCGTGACGAAAGCTGAACCAACGCTAAAGAAAAGACTTGAAATTCCGCCCGTCAGACCACTTCGACTCATAAGAAGTGGCCATGCACCAAAGCCGAGTCCCGCCAGAATCGCACACAAGCGCATCATACTCACATCCCCTATATCCAGGAACCATATCTGAGCGAAAGGGTATCACGAAGAATACGTAGGTCAATCCTCTTCTTTTTTGAAGTCTAGTGCGCAAGAATTGATGCACAGTCGTGCCCCTGTCCCCTCGGGGTGCTCATCATTTGCTGGGCCATCAGGAAAGATGTGGCCCAAATGTCCACCACAATTTGCACAAGTGACTTCGATGCGCCGCATGCCATAACTCAAGTCTTCATGTTGATGGATCGCGTTTGGAAGCGCTTTTGTAAAACTCGGCCATCCTGTCCCGGAATCGAATTTTGCATCGCTTGCAAAAAGCGGAGTCCCGCACCCCGCACACCGATACATACCCTGCTCGTGGTTGTGGACATACGCTCCACTAAATGGAGCCTCTGTGGCTTGTTTGTATAACACAGCTTTCGCTTCCTCAGAGAGATTGGGGTTTCTGTTTTTGGAATCCATACACATGTAAGTATACCAGGCAAAAAAAGACCCGCCCCTCAAAAAGGACAGGTCCTAGCAATCAGATCGCTGTCTGGCGGTCTCCATAGACGATGACAATAACACTTGGACCTCGCTGGCTGTACCGAAGCGGATTGGTGTATATCCGCTTTACTTGAGAGTCTCTGCCAACAATCCCTCTCATACACGCGTCAATTTTTGAGGGGAAGCATTTTTCAATAAAGTCTTCTCCTGAAAAAAAGACAGCAACATGTTCTTTTTGGTATTCCTGTAGCGTGATGGGAGCAAAGACAGGCTCGAGAGAAACGACAAAACCATCATCGGTCATACCAGCCTGAATATTCACAAGAAGATACTGTTTCCTCTCAACTTGCTCAACAAAGAGGGCTCGAGCAATCTGCTGGCGCAAAAGAATCTGTCCGTAGTCACCTCGAATAACACTTGCGGGAAGTTCAATCCGCTGAGCCTCGGCAGACAAGACGCGTGAGGGGGCAAAAGTGACTGCCCGCTTCTGATATTGCACCGAGAATAATTCTGCGAGCAATAGTAAAGCAAGAAAAACGCCCAAAAGAAGAATGCCACGCTTAACCACACTCATGACACACCTCCCTCTATGAGGAGAACATCCATTGAAAAGTTTGCAGTCTCTGGACGAAATGGTCAAGCACACATTTGATTTTTGCCCTCAATCCGCTATACTCAACACCAACGCGTAGGTGGCAGAGCGGTCAAATGCAATGGACTGTAAATCCATCGTCCGGAA
>CAYPEZ010000021.1:0-15761 GCA_964409985.1 uncultured Candidatus Saccharibacteria bacterium | reverse complement strand
CCATTATTGTGGTTGAGCATGATGAAGATACCATTCTTGCGTCAGATTTTCTTGTCGACATTGGTCCAGGTGCAGGAGTCCATGGAGGGAGTGTTGTGGTGTCAGGCGACATGCAAGAACTCCTCAATGGTAAAAAGAAATCTTTGACCCTCGAGTATTTGCGAGGAGATCGAGTGATTGAAGTTCCTGAAAAGCGACGCGAAAAAGAAGCAGGCAAACTTTCGATCAAAGGGGGGAAGATCTTTAACATCAAGAATCTCTCGATCGATATCCCTCTAGGAAGATTTATCGCTGTTACGGGAGTTTCTGGGTCGGGGAAGAGTTCATTTATGTACGAAATCGTGTATAAAAATCTCCAAGGAAAAATGGAGCGCAAGTACCGCACAAATGAAATCTACAACTGTGCATCGTTTACAGGGACCGAATATCTCAATCGCGTGATTCTTATCGATCAATCTGCAATTGGTCGTACGCCACGTTCTAACCCGGCGACGTATACCGGAGCATGGACATTCATTCGTGACCTATTTGCGACAACAGAAGAAGCGCGTGTACGGGGGTGGAAGGCAAATAGATTCTCATTCAACGTGAAGGGAGGAAGATGTGAGGCATGCGAAGGGAACGGACTGATCGCCGTAGAAATGCACTTTCTCCCTACTGTCTATGTGACTTGCGATGTGTGCCAAGGGAAGCGCTTTATGAAAGACACGCTCGAAGTGAAGTACAAGCATAAGAATATCTACGAAGTGCTGAAGATGACTGTTGAAGATGCTCTTGTGTTCTTTGAAGATATTCCTGCTATTGCGGACCGCATGAAAACTCTTGTCGAAGTAGGATTGGGATATCTGGAGCTCGGTCAGTCGGCGACAACGCTTTCTGGGGGAGAAGCACAGCGAGTAAAGATTTCGTCTGAACTCTATCGGCCTTTGCGGGAGAGAACAATCTATCTTCTCGATGAACCCACGATCGGTCTTCATTACGAAGATGTTCGTAAGCTTATCGAGATTCTGCAGCGACTCGTGGATAAAGGGAATACTGTGATGGTCATTGAGCACAATCTTGATCTCATCAAAAACGCTGACTATATTATTGACATAGGTCCCGAGGGGGGCGTTGGCGGAGGAGAAATTGTTGCAAAAGGAACCCCTGAAGAAGTCTCTGGAAATTCAAAATCTTTTACTGCAAAATATCTTCGGAAGCTTTTACGTCGATAATATATGGATACACTGCTGAAATTACGGCAACCGAAATATCTCCTCACTCTTCTCGCAATATTTGTGATAGCTGGCCTTGGTGCGGTCCAAGATGAACTCTTTGGAACACCTATCGTTGCTCCAGTTTCTCCAACATGGCCGCAAGGAGCAACAACGAGTCAAGCGGATCCATTTGCAACAAGACTTGATACTCCATTTAAGGTTGTAAAAATTATTGATGGAGATACCATTGTTGCAAGCGAAAAAGGAAAAAGTGTGACGGTGCGCTTGATTGGCATCAACGCTCCAGAGACTGGGCTCGGCTCTCGACCAAAAGAATGTTTTGGCGCAGAGGCATCCAAGCATCTTGCAGACATTCTTCCTGTGGGAACCGAGATAGCACTTGATACAGATTCTTCCCAGGGGACATATGACAAATATAATAGAGTTCTTGCGTATGTGATGCTTGCAGATCACACAAATATCAACCTCATGATGATTCAGGATGGATATGCATATGAATATACGTATAATCAGCCGTATCTTTATGTTGCAGCCTTCAAAGAATCACAGCAGATTGCTCGAGAAGAGGGGAAGGGGTTGTGGGCAAGCGGTGCCTGCGGGCTTCCAAATGTGACGCCATGATGAAGCCTATTATCTTTCTTGATTTTGATAGGACGCTCTTTGATCTTGATCGATTCATGGGGGAATATTTGGGGTATCGGCATGAAGAACATGTCCTCAAGTTTAAAGAATTTTTAATGTCTGATCCCCTCATGGATATTAGTCAGTATCTTTATCCAGATACAATTCCTTTTCTAAAAAAAGCAGGTGAGACACATACCCGTGTTTTACTTTCACGCGCTCGAACATTCCCAGAGTATCAACGAAAAAAAATTATCGGCTCGCGTGTTCTTGAATACCTTGATGATATTGTGGTGACACCTGATGACAACAAGGGCTCCTATGCCATCCCATTTCTCTCGCAAAATCTCGACGATATCAAAGACGCATGTCTATTTCTTGATGATAATCTTGATGCCCTGCGCTCAATGGAAGTTGTTGCGCCATATGTGAAGCGAATTCTTGTTGATCGTCGTCGAAAAACGTCCATACTCCCTTCAGGTGCTGATATGTGCATTGCCGATCTTTCCGGTGTTGTCTTAAAAAAATAGCAGCGTGAGATTAGAAACAATCTCGCACTGCTATGATGTTTGATCAAAAAGAGCTAGTTGTGGCGAAGAGACCATACGCCTTTCAGTAGGAACTGCTTTGAGAAACCAGTGAACCCAGACCCTAAGGCATTCCTCAGTTCTTTTGGGGACTTTGAGTCGATGGGTGCTTTGGGTCATCTCGAGAGTGATCTGTCTTCCCATTCGGTGTACAAATCTATAGATGTTTCCCCGATAAATCGTAATTACTCGTGCTTTTCGATTAGGGGAATGATAAATACGATTCGGGACACATTCATGTGCGTATTGGAGAATCAGTTGTTGGCGAATCTCGAGCGAAAGCCTTGATACATATTTGTATGCGCACACCGACAAGAGGCTCGTAATACGACTGGGAATAATGATGTCGTTACCCGCATGACATTCCTTTCTGCGAATATCTCTTCCAATAGGGTATGCAAAAAGACACTGCAGACCCATCGCTTGGACTGATGCAATACGAAAAATTGCTTTGTACGTTTTTGATGCGGCAACGATAACACCAAGTCTGTGTTGGTAGACCCACACATGCTCATTTCCGATATCAAAGTGCACTGGGTTTATGGGGACGAACTCTTTCAAGTTGTACACAAACGTTCCTCCACGACACCAATCTCTTCAAAGTATCTCAAAGGAAAGGCCCTGCGGGAAGCAGGGGCCTGGGGAAAGTTTAGTAGAGAGGGAGAGAAACTTGCTTTGGGGCAAATATGGTCCTCCCTCGTGTTCTTTGAGGAGTGGGTCGGGGAAAACACGCTGCAAAAGCTGTCGCCCAAAAGAATGCAGCTGACACATCTTCGTCGGTAACCTTCCTTCTTGCTCCTGGGACAAGAATAGGAGGGATAATTGCGTACATGAGCTTGTCACCTCTCCAATCGTCGATTCTATTGTAGGGGAGAATCACTCCGGGGAGTTTAGAGGCGACATTCTTCTCTTGAGTCTCCCAGACTTCTTCAGGATAGCGTCTGTCCTTCATTCCTCTTTCAAGGATGATGGGGGCAGTATTTTTGGTGGGGGAGCCTCGAAGATATGTGCTCGCAACATATGCGAAGTGTTTTCGCATTTTTTTAGTCGCACGCCACGTTCTGCCTGTCCGTTCGAGTCGATCACGGACACGATCTCTCGGAGCCACTGCAAAACATCTGACGGTGTGTTCTTTGAATGATGCCACGCAAAACCCGATGTAGTCACGGGTTTTGACGTAGATCACTCCATAATCAGGATCCACACCTACTTCGTAGCTGAGGCCGCTGACACGGATGAGCTTCTTGAGAAGCATTTTCCGTCGCATGGGAATCTCCTTATTGGTGAATGTCAAGAAACTGTGTAGTTCAAAGCTACACAGAATAATACCACAAAATATCCAAAAAACAATATCTTGACACAAAATAAGCCCCGAGGCGAAACCTCGGGGTGAAAGTGCAGACATGCTGGTGTTTAAGCCCAAGTCGTAACACGAAACGGCATACTAGAGATCTCGTATGTCTTTTATTTTTATTATTGTGTTGCTTTAATTTTATACAAACAGCGACTCGACAACGGCTTTCACGTCTGTGCCATCAGCTTGGCCCTGACATTCTTTGATGATTGCTCCCATGAGTTTGCCCATACCGCTCTTGTCAGTCACACCGAGCTCTGCCTTTTTCTTTTCTGCAATAACTTTGATTGCGTCACGAGACATTTGCTCTGGCAGGAATTCATTCAAAATTTTAAGCTCGGCATGCTCCTTTTCTGCAAGTTCTGGTCGTCCGCCGTTAGTAAACTGTTCGATAGAATCTTTACGTTGTTTGATGAGTCTCTTCACCACCGTGAGGGCTTTTTCATCCTCAAGAACGTCCTGAGGTGTGCGCCGCATGGATACAAGTTCATTGACGAATGCGGTGGTCATTCCGCGGAGCACTTCAAGTCGCAGAGCGTCCTTGGCTCTCATGGCATCTTTTATTTTTTCTTTGATTTCGGTGTGGAGCATAGGGATGGGTGCTATGTGTCTAATTTATGCAGTATACCATGGTAGAATATTCCTTGTGCCAAATCTTCCTCACCGTTCTTCAAAAGATTGGTCGCTTATTGATGTCTCTCGTGCTGTACGGGATCTTCGTACTGATGCGCATAAGGGCCTACATGAAGGAGATGTTCCAGATCATCGTGAGCGTTTTGGAGAAAATATCCTTGTTCAGCCCGAGGGGCCAAACCTATTTTCTCGACTCTTTCGTCAGTTTCGGAGTCCGTTAGTCCTCATCCTTTTTGTCGGTGGCTCAATCAGCGCATTCTTGAGAGAGTACGTTGATGCAAGTGTCATCGGATTTGCCATTGTCGTGAATCTTGTTGTCAGCATCGCCCAAGAAAAACGTGCTGATCGAGCATTTGCATTACTTAAGTCGTCTGAGACAAAGACAGCAACCGTTATCCGCGGAGGTACAAAGCGATTTATCCCTGCAAGTGAAGTTGTTGTCGGGGATCTCCTTGTTCTGGAATCTGGGATGCGCGTTTCGGCGGATGCACGAGTCATCGAGGCGCAAGGTCTTGCCGTGAATGAATCATCGCTCACAGGAGAATGGGCTGAGGTTACCAAAGTCTCGCAGACACTTTCAACTGTGACACCACTTCCTGAGCAAAACAACATGCTCTTTGCTGGAACACAAATTGTTGGAGGTATTGGGAAAGCTGTTGTTGTTCGGGTGGGAGAACATACAGCGTGGGGAACTCTCGCAAAATCTTTAGGGGCAGAGGATGCTCCAACTCCACTTGAAGTGAGAGTGGCAAGACTCTCTCGTGCTATTGCATTTCTCGTTCTTGTAACAATCATCGTTCTTGTCAATGTTGGAATAGTACGTGGGGGAAACATCGAAGAGATTATTCTTGTGTCGATCGCACTTGCTATCGCCGTCGTTCCTGAAGGACTCCCAGCTGCTGTGACTGTTGTTCTTGCTGTGGGGATGGAGGCAATTCTGCGCCGTGGTGGACTTGTTCGGAACATTCTTTCTGCAGAAATACTGGGTTCGACAACGACAATTCTCGCAGATAAAACTGGAACGATGACAAAAGGAGATATGCGCGTGTCCTCGCTTGTGACACTACGTTCACTCCAGATGCGCCTGGGTGGAAAATCTGGTGAGACAGATTCTCCTGGGGAGAGGATCCATGACGAACAAGATACACTCCAAATGGCGATGCTCGCCTCAGATGCTTTTGTTGAGCATGAAGGTGAGGCGCTTAAAGATTGGGTCGTGCGGGGTCGCCCTGTCGAGCGCGCCATTGTTCTCGCTGGCCTTGAGCGAGGGCTGCATCCCAAAGAACTTTTCCATGATTTTCCACGTGTCGACTTTCTCCCTTTTTCTTCAGCACATCGTTTTGTAGCATCGCTCCATCGTGTAAAAGGCTCAGAAGCACATTTTGTATATTTTTCTGGTGCGCCTGAAGAGCTTTTGCGTCACGCAACACACATTCATGATCATGGAGTTCGTGTTCCTAAACACAAAGATGAAGAGGAGCTTTTTTTGCGAGAGGCAGAGCGTGCAAGTCGTGAGGGGCTGCGACTCATCGGTATCGCGTATATTCCAGGATCATTTAAACAATTTTCTCCTGAGGCTCGAAAGGACCCATCAATCCTCCTCTCAAAAGGGCTGACATTTTCTGGATATATTGCCCTCCATGATCCGGTGCGAGATGATGTTCCGGCAGCAATTCACACGGCTAGGGAGGCTGGGGTGAGGGTCATGATGGTGACGGGAGACATGCCTGATACAGCACGTGCCATAGCAAAAGTAGCAGGCATTATTGATGAAAAAGCATCACATCCTGTATACACAGGAAGCGATATTCGAGGCCTTACAGACAGCGAGCTCTTTTCTCACCTAAAGACAGCCAGAGTGTTCGCGCGAATGCTTCCTGAAGACAAATTGCGTGTCGCACGAGTGCTTCAGTCGCACGGCGAGATTGTTGCAATGACGGGTGATGGAATTAATGATGCACCAACGTTACGTGGAGCTGATATAGGAATCGCTGTGGGTAGTGGAACAGAAGTTGCAAAAGAATCTGCGGATCTTGTTCTGATTGAAAACGGCATGGGCGTCATTGTGAGTGCGATTGAAGAGGGGAGACGGATGTTTGATAACTTGCGAAAAATTGTTGTGTACCTCTTGTCCACGAGTTTTGGGGATATTACTCTGATTGGTGGCTCAATGCTTCTGGGTTTACAGCTCCCACTTTTGCCGGCGCAAATTATTTGGACAAATATTGTCACAGAAGGGCTCATGAATTTTGCGTATGCATTTGAACCAAAAGAAGGGGATGTGATGGCACGCGATCCTCGAAGTCATACATTTCGTGACATTCTCACCCCCCGGCTCTATGGTTTTTTGATGTTTGTGGGGCTTATGCTCGGTGCGTCACTTCTTGGGGTTTATCAGTACTTAAAGCAGGTGTATTCCATTGAAGATGTACGGACAATGATGTTTTTGTTGAGTTCGCTGTCGTCACTTGTTGCTGCGCTGTGCCTACGAACCCTTCATGGAAGTGCGTTGGGGAGAGAGGCATTTAGTAATCGTCCGTTTTGGCTTGCGTTTGGGATTTCAGTGTTTTTGCTCCTTATTGCTTTTGTCATTGAACCACTCAGAATTCTTCTACATCTCTCGCCTCTATCAGGAGCGCTTCCGTGGGAATATTTGATCTATGCTGCGTTTTGGATTGTTTGTCTTGTTGAGGGGGCAAAATATCTTATCTTGTCTCGGAGGAAATGATCAGTTCTCCGTGATAGAATGGTCGGCATGACCGATACGCTTTTCTTTATCCTCCTTTTTGCGGTCCTTTTCGTTGGGGCTGCAGTCCTTTATGTCGCTCGAAAAATGAGCACGATAGAAAAATCCGAGGGGGATACTCAGGGGCTTCTCCTTCTTCAACAACAAATGGCTGAGCTTCAAAAGATGATGGACTCGCGGCTCGGTGAATCTCGCCGTGAAATGCAAGATGCCGTGCGTCATCAGTTTGCTGAGAGTCAGAGGCTTATTCAGGAAATCGGGAAAGGAGTGCAAGAGACCCTCATTGAAAATACTCGAGAGCAGACAAAGACCAACGAAGCTACGCGGCAGTTTATGACAATCGCAGAGCAGCTCGCGAATCTCGAGAAGGTACTCAAACACCAGAAGCAGCGGGGGAATCTCGGAGAAGCATCGCTTGAGCTCATTCTCTCGAATATTCTTCCCCCAGGTGCGTATGGGATGCAGCACAGATTCAAGAATGGTGATGCTGTAGATGCGGTGATTTCTACGAAAGATGGCATTATTCCTGTCGATGCGAAATTTTCACTAGATAACTACAACCGCGTGACACAAGCGATTGATGATACCCAGCGTGAGGCGCTCGAAAAAGATTTCAAAAATGATCTTAAAAAACGCATTGATGAAACAGCAAAGTATATTCGTCCAGAAGAGGGGACGCTTCCGTTTGCGTTTATGTTTATCCCCGCTGAGGGAATTTATTACGATCTTCTCGTCAATGAAGTTGGAGCAGTAAAGGTGAATACGCGCAACCTTATAGACTATGCATATAATGAAAAGAAGGTCATTATTGTCTCGCCAACAACCTTTGCTGCATACCTGCAGTCGGTACTCTACGGATTTAAGGCCTTTAAGATTGAAGAATCAGCAAAAGATATCATCAAGCGTGTTGATGAACTCGGGAAGCATCTCAAAGCGTATGAGGACTATATGGGGAAACTTGGGAATGCCTTGGGGACAACTGTGAACCACTACAACGCAGCGTATAAAGAGATGGGCAAACTCGACAAGGATGTGACGCGTATTACTGGAGCTGCACCAGGGCTCGAGCCATCACTTCTTGAGAGGCCGGTGAAGGGGGAAGAATAAAGAAAGCTGTCCTCTATGCATCAACACAGAGAAAAATAAAACGGGAGGTTAAACCTCCCGTTCTCTGATCTCCTATGTTATTTGGGGAACTTGAAATTATGGCCGGTTGCTCCGGAAAACATTTCAAACACCTGATCCCCAAAAATCCGTCCTTTTTCAATCAAGCAATCTTGCATTGCTTGCAAGACAGCTTTCTTAAATGGGGCAGTAAGCGTATGCTGCGACTCTGCTTCAATGACAGAAAGTGTCTGCCACAGCGCAATGAGCTGATCGGGGCTCATTTTTCGAATTTCGAGAAACAGTGCAGTGAGCTGCTGCAGCAGCTTGCTTGGATCATCAGTGAGACCTCGAAATACTGTAACAAATTTTTCCAAGGAAATATTCCTCGTCTAGTTGGGAGTATTTTCTTGATTCATAATAACACTTATAGTATATATGTCAATATTTCTGATTCTCAATCAATGCCTTCTTGCCAAATAGAGAATTTTCTGTAGAATACCCCCATTATGGAATTTGCAGTTATTGCGACAGGCGGAAAGCAGTACCGCGTTACAAAAGGCCAGACTCTCCGTGTGGAGAAGCTCTCTGGGGAAGAGGGAAGCGCACTTACTTTTGATAAGGTTCTTCTTGTCGAAACAGGAGGCAAAACCTCAATTGGAACTCCTGAAGTGAAGGGAGCCAAGGTCTCAGCTACTCTCAAAAAGACCGCAAAGGGCAAGAAAGTAGAAGTTATCAAGTATAAGGCAAAAAGCCGTTACTATAAAAAGCGCGGCCATCGACAGCCATTTACAGAGATAACGATCACTGATATCAAAGGCTAACCCCATAAAAATCGCTCAACAGGGCGATTTTTTTGTTATATACCATGGTATTGACAAATTAGCAATTTTTATATATACTGACATCTAGAAGTGTAGTAAAACCAATGGGTGAATGGCGGTGGGTGCGGTTCTCAAATATACCGCGACGTGTTCGATTTTTTTGGATCGGACAGTTTTTACTTGTACATAGTCACTTTGGTGTTTACGTATGCACTTCATTTTGATGAGAATATTTCCAATGACAGATACCAATATTTGGCACTACGAAGGGGACTATCTGTTTCTCCCCCCTCGAATGACAGCCAAAAAATTAACTGGGAAAAGTATGGCCCAGCATTTTCTCATTGCTACAAGTATATTTCTTTTTCTTACCTTTATACTGAGTACCCTTCTTGGGGCATCATTTTTCGTGGTCTTTTCAGGCCTTCTTGCGCTCATCTATGGGGCAGCACTTGCCTTTAAAATTATTGCTGTGGCGACAGGTATCATTCGGGGTGAGTGTTCAATGACGACAATTTCTGATTCAGAAGTTGAAGCAACGCCCCACGAATCTCCACTCTATCGCCCATGCACAGTACTTATTCCGCTCTATCGGGAGGCAGAAGTGATCTCGCAGATTAAAAAGGCGATGACGTCTTTGGATTATCCAGAAGATCGTCTTGAATTTCTGATTACGCTTGAAGAATATGACCACGAGACCCGCGAAGAGATTCTCAAGAATAACCTTCCAAAGAATTTTCGTATTATTACCCTTCCAGATGTAAGGCCAAAAACAAAACCCAAAGCTCTTAATGTTGCATTTGGTGAAGTGAAAGGGGAATATACTGTGATCTTTGATGCAGAAATCATTCCAGATCGATACCAACTCAAAAAGGCAGCTCTTGCTTTTGCAAAACGAAAAGACATCGCCGCATTTCAAAGTCGTCTCGACCATTACAATGCTGAAACAAACATCATTACTGGTCTCTTCAATGCTGAATTTGCGTCATATTATGACATGTTTCTCCCAGGACTTGCTGTCCTTGGTGTGCCATTTCCTCTCTCGGGACACAGTACCTATTTTAGAACAGATGCACTCAAGGCTATTGGTGGGTGGGATCCGTATAACGTGACGGAAGATGTGGATATTGCTATCCGCCTCGCCCGCCACGGATACAAGACTGGGGTACTTAATGCGTTTAGCCAAGAAGAAGCGACAACCACGATCTGGACCTGGATCATGCAACGCACACGCTGGATGAAGGGTTTCCTCCAGACTTCACTTGTTCATATGCGCAATCCATTTATTTTCGTGCGCGAAATAGGCGGGCTTTGGAAATTTGTTGCGTTCCTCCTCCTAGTTCCAGGAAGTACGATGCTTAACCTTCTGAATTTGTTTTACATCTCTTTGACGATGGTATGGCTGCTCTTCCACCCGCCTATTATTCAATCATTCTTTACCACCCCCATCTTGTATCTGACATATTCAACGACAATTATCGGCGTGACGTTGTCGGTCTTTCTGAATCTCCTTTCGTTGTATCGAAGAAATCGTTTTCATATTGTGATGTTTGCATATTTGTCGCCCTTATACTGGATTCTGCTCTCAGTTGCTGCAGTTCGTGCAGTCTACCAGTTCTTCATTGACCCAATCTCTTGGGAGAAAACCGTTCATGGAACGCATATTGCGCATTCAAAGTAACCGTATGATTCAAAAACTTTCAACACATATTCGACAGAATCTTGAGGCATGGTGGCTTGTTGCTATCGCCATGTGTCTGGTCGTGCTGACGTTTGTTCGTGTACACTCGCTTGATTTTTTCTTAGTTGAAGTTGATCAACAGTCACATCTTAATTTTGCACGTCTATTAACTGACTCGCTGACCCCGAGCATCAGTCAGCTAGGCTTTTGGCCACCACTACTTCATATTCTTCTCGCTCCGTTCGCGTCTATTGATGCATTGTATCTTTCTGGAGTTGCTGGTGCTTTTGCTATCCTCCCACTCCTGTTTCTCGCTGGCTATTTTCTCTATAAAACAGTCTACGTCCTGACAGAAGACATGCATGCAGCACTTTTTGTCACATTGCTGTTCTTTATGAGCCCGTACGTTCTCTATTATGGGATGACTTCCATGATGGAGATTCCATTTTTTGCTGTATTTCTTGGCGCGTTCTATTTTCTTGCACGGTGGCTGAAGGAGGGGAAACTCATGTCATTAGTGTTTTCGGCACTATTTGTGGGGCTCTCTTCGCTCGCACGCTTTGAAGGACTCACACTCATTATTGCTTTCATGATTGCATGTGTTGTTGTGATGATTCAAAAAAAATATTCTTTTTCTAAAGCAACAGCTCTGTTTTCCCTTGTTTTGCCACTCGCATTTTTTGGTCTCGCTGCTATTCTCTTGTACGGCTTTGTGTATGCCGGTGACCCTCTCGAATTTATTCGAGGAGAATGGTCCGCATTGGCGCAAGAGAAATATCTCGACCTTCCATCTCAAGGGAGTCTCCTTGGAACACTAGTCTACTTTCTCTCTGCTGTGGGAAGAGTCATTGGATCAGGATTGTCACTTGGACTTCTTTTTGCGTTTGCATTCATCGGGTTTTTCCTCTCTCTTCTCCAAAAAGGGAAACGAACAGAAAGCATAGTTCTGGGCATGTTTTCGATTTTCCCGGCGGTCTTTGTTCTGTATTCGCTTTACACAGGACATACGGTCATATATCTGGAAACACTCCCACCATACAAAGCATTTTTTAATGAGCGATACGGTTTGGTGCTCCTCCCTGCACTCCTTGTGTGGGCTGGAGTCTTTCTTGGCTGGCTAAAGACAAAAGGCTATGGTGTTGCTCAATTTGCTTTGGGTTGGTGGATCATCCTCCTCTCTCTTCCTTTTCTTGTTGGCCAAATCGCAGGATCGTTTCCCGTTATCCAAGGAGAGACCAAAGATGTGATTTCTTGGAATACTGAGCAAAAAGATATTGGAAACGCACTCTGTGGTGATCGAACGAAGGGACAGAAGACCTTGTTTACTCGAGCTGTGCTGAACACTGTTCCATATGCTTGTCCTCCGCTTTCGCAGTACATTCTTGAATCAAATGATCCCTATTATGCCCAAGCACTTGAACGACCCTGGCTTTTTGCATCACATGTTATCCTCTTGAAAGAAGGGATTAATGCATTTGCACTTTCTTCTGATAAGGTGACCGTGACATGGTCCAACCACCCACTGTTTTCATACTTCTATGAGCCAGTAACAGAGACGAATCGTATCGTCCTCTATCGTGTACGTCCAGAACGTGTGAAAGAATACGCCCAATACTTCGGTCTCCAAGAAGCAGCAGTCCCGGTTCTTTCTCCACATCTGCAACTGACCCCTGATTCGTATATTGCTATGGGAGTCGAGTCAGCCCAAGTTCTTGTGGAGCGTGACCAAGAATACTTGAATCATGTTGCCCCTCACTAATGCACACGTATGTCACTCTTTCGACGTTTTTCACTCTTTAGTATTGCAGGGATAATGAACACCATCGTTGACTTGGTGGTGGTGAATGTGTGTATCTCACTCGGGACTCTAGGGGTCGTCGTCCTTCCGTATGTAGTTTCTCGCTCACTTGGATTTACATCTGCCGTTGTTGTGAGCTTCTTCTTGAATCAGCGATTTGTATTTGGAGACCGAGCGACAGATCGATGGGCATTCATGCGATTTGCTTTAGTAACTGGATGTGCTTTTGGGCTTTCGGTCGGAGCATCGGTTGCTGTATATACCGTCATATCTCCGTCTCTCACTCCTCATGTTGCAGGATCACTTGCAGCACTCGTCGGTTCAGCTGTGGGGGCAGGAGTGAATTTTATTGGTTATCACATTCTCGTATTTCGTACGAAGTAAATTTGTTTGCTTATGAATCCTCATCTTTCTGTCGTCATTCCAGCATACAACGAATCATCGCGAATCACGCAAACGCTGACTCGTGCCGTGACATTTTTATGGGATCAACCGTACGCATCTGAAATTATTGTCGTTGATGATGGGAGCAGTGACGATACAACACGTGTAGTGGAATCAGTTGTTCATACGCTTTTTAATACACATGTATCAGTGAGAGTTATTGCTCTCAAAAAAAACCACGGAAGAGGATTCGCTGTTCGGGTGGGGATGATCAGCGCAAAAGGACATCGAGTCCTTCTTATGGATGCGGATGCGTCAGTCCCTATTGAGATGCTTAGTCTCTATATGGAAGAAATGGACAATACAGGCATAGATATCCTTGTTGGGTCTCTTGCTCATCCGGCGTCTATTGATCGTGAACATGCCGAGTTTTCTCTCTTTCGGAAAGTCATGAGGCGATTGTCTTGGGTATTTCTTAGAACCGCATTTCGTTTTCCTGTTCATGATACCCAGCGGCCGTTCAAACTTTTTACACGTCAAGCAGTCCACGGGATTT
Organism: uncultured Candidatus Saccharibacteria bacterium; assembly: GCA_964409985.1. Classification (GTDB taxonomy): domain Bacteria; phylum Patescibacteriota; class Minisyncoccia; order Phycocordibacterales; family UBA6899; genus CAYPEZ01. The sequence continues at coordinate 2,256 of CAYPEZ010000021.1, read as the reverse complement.
TTTATCGTTGTGTCCTTGAGCGATGGGGGATCGATATTGAAGTGATTGCCATTGCGTCAGCATTGGGTTTTTCCATAAAAGAAATGCCAATTTATTGGAACAATCCTCCTGGAAGCAAAATCCGTCTTCGCTCATATTGGCAAACCCTTCTTGAGGCTATAAAAGTATTCCGACGCCAACGAACAGAAAGTTACCGGACCCAGCTCCTTCATTACTCATAGAATGCATTATGGACTCATAGCAACATTAATTTTTTTTATTTATGAATACCTTCTCACGACTAACATTAACCGTTCTTGGATGCGTCGCACTTGCAGCTGTTCCTGTAACGGCATTTGCTGCGGTGGCAAGTGGCTTTGCTGTCGAGACTGTGGCATCTGGACTCAATCTACCCACAGCATTTCTGTACACTCCTGACGGGGAAATGTTGGTTGCTGAAAAAGACGGTGTTGTCCGTCTTGTTGAGAATGGTGTTGTGAGAAGTACGCCAGTCCTCACTATACAAAATGTTAATACGTACGCAGACCACGGTCTAATCGGGATCGCGTATGATGAGACGCAGCATTATCTCTATGCACTTTTTACATACGAGAATAATCCCGCGAATCCCATAGGGCCGAAGACCGGACGTCTTTCTCGCTATACTCTTGACCCCACGCACACAGCCATTCCCGGGTCTGAGGTCGTGATCTTGGGGACTGTGGTTGGAGACGCCCTTGCGCCATCGTGCCAATCGTTTCCAATTGGCACGGATTGTATCCCGTCCGACGAGCCAAGTCACTCTGTTGCTGATCTCGGGTTTGGGCCAGACGGAAAACTCTATGTCTCTATTGGCGATGGAGCTAGCTTTGATGTAGTTGACCCACTTGCACTCCGTTCTCAGAACCTCGATATGCTTTCAGGAAAGGTGTTGCGTATAAATCCTGATGGCTCTGCTCCAAGCGACAACCCATTTTACACAGGGAATGCGAATGATAACCGATCAAAAGTCTATGCTTACGGATTTCGTAATCCATTTCGATTTAGTTTTCGTCCTACGAATCAAGCATTGATTGTGGGAGATGTAGGATGGTACACCGCCGAAGAACTCAACGTGATCACTCCCGGTGGAAACTATGGATGGCCATGTCACGAAGGATTTAATCAAGCTCCTGGATATAATTGCGTTGCTCAGGGATCACAAGATCCGCTTTATGCATATTTTCATGACGAGCTTGGAAGCGGATCAATCACCGGTGGTGTATTTTATACAGGAGGCACATATCCATCATCATATGCTGGGTCATATTTCTTTGGTGATTTTAGCCAAGACTGGGTTAAGCATGTTGTTCTCGATGCTGAGAATAACTTGATCTCAGTTGAAGATTTCGTTACTGAAGCTGGTGGTCCTGTTGACTTTGCGCAAGACCCACAAGGGAACATCAACTATCTCTCAATATACTCAGGAGAAGTTCGTCGTATTATAGCTGTGTCCGGGAATCGAAACCCAACTGTCGCACTCAGTGCGACTCCATCCAATGGCCTCGCCCCTCTGAGCGTTCAATTTTCTTCAGACGGAAGCATTGATCCTGATGGAGATACCATTTCTTATTCATGGGACTTCGGAGATGGTGTGTTGTCTTCTCTTTCTGCTCCAACACATGTCTATAACGCAAATGGCGTGTACCAGGCAGTACTTACTGTTTCAGACGGAAATGGCGGTTCTGCGTCAAAATCGCTCACGGTGACGGTGGGGAATCGTGCACCAACAGCGACCATCGTGAATCCACCAGCAAATTCCTTTTATACGGGTGGGCAACTCATTCCGCTAGTGAGTTCAGCAACTGATCCTGAAGACGGTGCGCTTCCCGCATCAGCGTATCGCTGGACAGTGATTCTCCATCACAACGTGCACTATCATATTCTTGAGTATCTTACGGGACCTAATCCGTCTTTCGTTGCGCCAAGCCACGGGACAGATCAGGATGTTCACATTGAAATTCAGCTTCGTGTCGTCGACAGTGGTGGACTTGCTCACATAGTCACGCGCCATTTCTATCAGGCACCGCCAGCGACAGTCTCGCCATTCCATATTTCTTCAACGGCAGATGCAGCAAGTGTTGGCATGCCAGTACGCATCTCGACGGAATTAGGTAATTCTGGTGGGACAGCACCATTCTTGGTTGACCTCGAACTCTTTGACGCGGCTGGAACACGTGTCGCCCAGACATTCTATGATGGGGTGGCCATTCCAACCGGAGGGACAAGTACCTATAC
>CAYPEZ010000020.1:9834-15924 GCA_964409985.1 uncultured Candidatus Saccharibacteria bacterium | reverse complement strand
TTTATTCATTAGCCTTCGGGCAAGTCAAAAACGATAATAGGTATGTCTGACTATACGATCGCACTTCCATCAAAGCCACGTGTCATCTCCGAAGATGAATTTACTGGCGTGTACGAGATTGAAGGGCTGTATGCTGGGTATGGGTACACACTCGGTAACTCCCTTCGCCGCATTATTCTTTCATCAATTCCAGGAGTTGCAGTCACCTCAATCAAGATTGAGGGAGCTGATCATGAGTTTTCAACTCTTGATGGGGTGATGGAGGATACTGTTGCCATCATGCTTCACGTGAAGCGCCTCCGTTTCCATATGACTGGAGACGAAGCTATTACAGTGAGCCTCAAGGCCAAGGGAGAAAAGGCAGTAACTGGAGGAGACCTTGAACTTCCAGGTCAAGTGGAAATACTCAACCCTGAGCAGCCTATCTGCACTCTTACAGGAAAGAATTCATCGATTTCGATGGAGTTCCGCCTTGAGAAGGGCCTTGGATATGTTCCAAAGGAGATGCTTCAGCGTGAGAAAGTCGAGATCGGGACAATTGCACTCGATGCAATCTTCTCTCCAATTCGTCGTGTGAACTACGAAGTTGAGAATATGCGTGTCGGAGACCGCACAGATTATAATCGTCTCAAGATGACTATCGAAACCGATGGGTCACTGACTCCACGAAAAGCACTTGAAGAAGCTATTGAGATCATGATCACACAGCTCAAGGCGATCGTTGGTTTTAAGGAAGAGGAGCCAGCGCTCATCTCACAGGAGACCCCATCGTCAGCGGAAGGAAAAGAAGACATGGATACCGAGTTCCTCAAAACTCGTATTGACTCGCTCGATCTTTCTTCTCGTACACAGAATGCGCTGACTGATGCGAACATTCGCACAGTTGGAGGACTTGTTCGTAAGAGCGAGGAAGACCTTCTTGCGCTTGATGGACTTGGAGAAAAAGGCATTCAGGAAATTAAGCGCGCATTGTCAAACTTTGGTGTGACGCTGAAGGCATAAATTTGATTTGAAATACAGATATGGCAAGTTATAAAGGACGAAAACGTAAATTTCATCGAGAAGCAGGTCAGCGCGGCATGCTTGTTCGATCACTTCTTCTCGCGATGATTGAGAATGGAAAGGTTCGCACCACAGATGCTCGCGCCCGCGAAATCCGCCAGCGCATCGAGAAGCTTGTGACTCGTGCTCGTGAGAACACGGTCGCAAATCAGCGACTCGTGGCAGCCCGCCTCGGAAACAACAAGACCGCAACGGCAAAGCTCTTCAAAGATATTGCTCCACGATTCAAGGATCGTAAGGGAGGATATACTCGCGTGGTAAAACTTCCCCAGACGCTTCGTGGCAACGGTGCCAAGGAATCCATTGTCGAGTTTGTTGCCTAATACAATACTGATATGACTTCGAAAACACACATCATTGACGCAACAGGGAAGACCATTGGACGCATCGCAAGTGAAGCCGCAAAGGTGCTTCTTGGGAAAGATTCTGTGACCTATACACGCAACCGCCTCGCTGGGGTTCCTGTGAAGATCGAGAATGCGAAGGAAGCTAAGGTTTCTGACAAGAAGAAAGTCCAGACCAAGTTCACTCGCTACACCGGATACCCAGGAGGACTCCGCATTACTTCTCTCGGGGATCTTATCGAAAAGAAGGGAAAGCGTGCTGCGATTGAAAAAGCAGTCTATGGGATGCTTCCCAAGAACAAGCTCCGCACCAAGATCATGAAGCAATTAACAGTTACTGAGTAATGGATATGAGTACTAAAGCAACCGAAAAATACGTTGAGGGAATCGGCCGTCGCAAGACAGCCATCGCCCGTGTCCGCATCTCAGAGGCTGGAAAGAACTCCTTCGTGATCAACGACAAATCTCTTGATGATTACTTCCCAGCGACCTACCGTTCAATTGTTGAGGCTCCACTCAAACTCCTTGAACTTCCTGTGAAGTACTCAGTCTCAGTCCACGTTAAGGGGTCAGGTCCTCATGCACAGGCAGAGGCCATCCGCCACGGACTCTCTCGTGCAATCCTCTCGACTGATCTTCTCCTCAAGGGGACGCTCAAGAAGGCAGGATTTCTCAAGCGAGACTCACGAGCTGTTGAGCGTAAGCACTTTGGCTTCAAGAAGGCCCGAAAGTCCAGCCAATGGTCTAAACGTTAATCTCAAAAGACACCCGCAAGGGTGTTTTTTGCGGAACGAGATATTTGGCGCATTGCGTTGTTGTCGGCTTGAAGACCCCGTTCACCGTACAGGAAGTACGGCTCAGGGGTACTTCTTCGTCTCCGCCTAGCACTGCATCCAAATCTCTCATTCCGCCCATACTTTTTGTGTTTCATCTTGATAAGCGTATTATGTACTTATGAATGATCCTGAGAACGGAAAAGGTCTTAGTGATAGTAATCGCTATACAATTACCACAATATTTTTCATCGTATTACTAATTTGGGGCCCGATTGAACCCTATGGAATTGTGATTAGAATTGGTTATCTTATTGCATTTCCTACGTTCTTGTGGCTTCTATTAGGTCATATTGGTAAAAACTGGAGGGCTGATTCGCTCTCTAATGACCGTTTGGGAAGAGGAATCGCAGGAGTAATTGCCGGGGTCTTATTTGTCTTGGGCTTTAATTCTTTTATATCAAAATCTCATCTCGAATGTACTCAAGAGATTAGAACTCGAGATGGAACAGAATGTGTTGGAGAGTATAAAAGAGTTTCTGGAAGTGATAATGCTGGAGGTACAATGGAGTTTTTGTTTGGAGGGCTTGCGTTATGGTATGCCATTGCTCGGCATGAGGATTAGTTTTATCAACCTTTCTTATGCACATACCTGACGGAGCGGAGGTTTTGCGAGTGAAGGTCTTTCCTGAGGCTTCGGAGGATCTCGTGGTCAAGAAGTGGATGGAGGGCAAGACGGGGCAGTATGAGGTCTATACACGTGCCCCTGCGCTCGAAAATCAGGCTAATAGGGAGGTCCTCTACCTCCTTGCGAGACATTTGGGGGTGGAGCAAAAGCGCCTTCGCATCATCTCAGGACACCAGTCTTTGTCAAAACTCATTCTTAGAAATCCGTAAGATTGACCTCCTCCGATAGGCATGCTGTCTTTCATTGACACACGTGACACTGGTGGTACCCTTGAGAGATTACTCGCGTACGTTGTCTCTTTTTATGAAACCCACATCTTCTCTTGTAAAAACAGGAGTCATTTTGTCCGTGATCGCTATGCTCTTTGTTGGAGCGTCTTCAATCGTGTCTGCAAAGTCGAATAGTGCTGAAAAGCATGAGAAGTCTTCTGTCCGCAAAGAAAGCGAAAAGCGAGAGAAGGAAAACAAGGAGAAGAAGGAAAAGAAAGAGAAAGAAGAGCACAAGAAAAAATCTGACCACTGCTATCGTGGAAAAGGAGAAGGGCATCACTACGGTCTTAAGGATTGTCCGGTAGTGCCACCTCCGCCACCAACTCCTGTGCTGCCGATACTTGCCTTCACGACGAATGCGACAAACACAACGGTTGGCGCGAGCACTACGCTTTCTTGGAGCACGACAAACGCAACAACGTGTGTGGCATCACGCGCATGGTCTGGAACGAAGGGGATATCAGGCACCGAGAGTCTCACTTCTTTGGTGGCAACCACATCGCTCTATGAGCTTACTTGTGTGGGAAATGGGGGAACGACAACGAAGTCTGTTTCTGTAATGTATACGCAAGTCGTCCCACCCCCACCTCCTCCACCAGTACCGCCAACACTAACTCTCACCACAAGCACAACGAGTACGAATGTGGGAGCGAGCACAACGCTTTCTTGGAGTTCTAGCAACGCGACCTCCTGTATGGCTTCAAATGCTTGGATAGGGGCAAAGAGTCTCTCTGCCTCTGAGCAAGTGACTTCACAGACTGCCACAACCTCACTTTACACACTCACATGCGCCGGAGTAGGCGGCACTACCACACAGTCGGTTTCTGTGTTGTATGCCTCATCAAGCAACAATGGAGGTGGATTAGGGACCACCACACCAGGGTCGCTGACTCTTTCGAAGTATGCCCCGTTTGCCAACCAGACATATGTTGTCCCTCAAACAGCAGTAAAGATTGGAGAATATCGTCTTCAGGCCGGCTCTGTCGAAGACATTAACCTGAATAAAATTGAACTCTCCTTCACAGGAACGGCTGCTCAAGCACACATTACTGATCTTTATGTGACTTACGGGGCGAATACAACCTCTGTCTTTCCTGTTTCCAGTCTCGTACAAAATTGGACAATAAACACCCTCCTCGCAAAGAACTCTACGATGGACATAAAAGTGTATGCCACACTTTCGAGTGCGATTGGGGCAGGATCGACGATAATCACGACACTCGCAGTCGAAGGAGTCGGAGCAAGTTCGACAGCTGGTCTTGCGACAATCCCAACCCAAGGACAAATTATTACTGCAGGGAATGGTGTCCTCACGACAAGCCTAGACCCCTCAACCCCACTCACTTCAATTGTTGTTGCAGGTTCTCAGCCAAAGGTATCATCATTTAAATTTACGGCAGTGAATGATTCTTTCACTGTGACTGAACTCTATGCATCAACCTCTCCAAATGCTGGCCCTGTCATCGGCAGTCTTATTTGGAAGGATGGTGCTACCACACTTGCGACTGTACCTTTCAACGGCTCATATGCGACTGCAACAGGGCTTTCAATCGTGATTCCTGCAAATACGACGAAGGTGATTGATGCATATCTTCAGCTTGGTTCAGTGAATACTCCTGGGGCAGCAGCGTCTGGCATGAATGCACGTATTGGCCTCGATGGACACAAGTACCGCAATTCAAACAATATTGAAACCACAGTCGCCACTCAGCAGACCGATCTTATCGGAAATTCTGTATATGTGTACAAGACAAAGCCAACGATTTCAAATGTAGCACTTCCGTCGACAACCCTCACAGCGGGGACCCAGACCGTGGCGAAGTTCAACATTTCTGCTGATTCAGCTGGCGCGATCGCTTGGAGAAAACTTGTACTCACAGTCTCTTCATCATCCCCAGTTGTGTTCACGGTAGGGAATTACAACATCTATGATTCGGCGAATGAATCGGTCCCACTGCCCAATGTGACAGTGCTCAATGGCGGGACTTCGACCATCACCTTTATTTCATCTCTCGATCAAGAAGTCGCTGGTTCGAAGACCTATGTCATAAAAGCCGTCGTTGCAGGTGCCGGAATCGTTCCAGGAGCATTTCTGAGTCATAACATCGCTTACGGCCAAGCTTCTTTTGCTGCACCAAGAGATTATTTTAATGTACCCGGAGCATCAACCTTTGTCTGGTCTGATGAGTCAGAAGTCCCGCATAGTGCGTCTTCGGCTACGTGGAATGGAGACTACTTCATCAAGAATATCCCCACAGATAGTCAGACGCTCACAAAGTAGTCCCCAACAGGGCTCAATGATTCGTGCATCTTGACGATTTTTTTGAGTGGGTTTATCATTCAAACATGGATTTGAATGAGTTGGCACGGTCACTCCGGACAGTAGGGGACGAACGTCGCCTTCATATCATTTGCCATTTAATGAGAAATGGGGAAACTTCTGTGTCGGAAATTGCGGTCGCTCTCCGCATGACGGTCGCAACGACATCGCATCACCTCCAGGTGATGACGCGTGACGGTCTGGTGGTCTCGACACGAGATGGGAAGCGTATCTGCTACTATCTCCCGCCAACAGAAGTCATTGTGCAGCTTCGACGCTTTATTCGTTCTCAGACCGACTTGTAAACATAATTAAGGTATACTCACACTACTATGGATGAACAAAACGACGACACAAAGATACCCAAGACAGATCACGCTGATGATGTGGTGATCGAAGAGTCTGATGAGGATGGAAATACCGGCAGCCCTGCGGACCAAATAAAAAAACTTCGAGAAAAACTTAAAAAAGCAGTTGCAGAAAAACAAGAATATCTCGATGGTTGGCAAAGGCTCAGGGCGGACTTCTTAAATTTCAAAAAGCGATCGGATGATTCACTGAAAGATGCGATCAATATTGGGAAAGCGGGAGTTATCGAAGATCTCCTCTCTGCCATCGAAAGTTTTGATATGGC
>CAYPEZ010000020.1:0-9824 GCA_964409985.1 uncultured Candidatus Saccharibacteria bacterium | reverse complement strand
GGAACAAGGAGGCCTGGGAAAAAGTAGAGAAGAATTGGCGCACGGGAGTCGAATATATCTACCAGCAACTCACAGGGGCACTCGAGTCTCACGGACTCAAACCTCTCGTCCCCGCCATCGGATCACCCTTTAATGCAAACGAGCATTCAGCAGTCGAATCCATTCATACTGATGACGAAGGGAAAGATCACACAATCGCCGAAGTGGTGCAAAAGGGGTACAGCTTAGGAGATAAAGTCCTCAGGCACCCAAAAGTAAAGGTTTATTCAAAATGACGACTTATCAGATAGAAAGGAACAATTTGTAAAATGTAATAAATGTGTTATAATATTTGTATGAACGTTTGTGGAAAGTATGTCTAGGTAGGCATCTTTTCCTCCAGAGCACCTGTTATTTCTATTACTTAATCACTAGCTCACACAATTCTATGGCAAAAATTCTTGGTATCGATCTTGGAACAACAAACTCCGCAATGGCGATTGTAGAAGCGGGTGAACCCCGAATCATCGAAAACGTCGAAGGTGTGCGCACGACGCCGTCCATTGTTGCGCTTTCAAAGACTGGCGAACGTCAGGTTGGCCTTACAGCAAAGCGTCAGGCAGTCACAAATCCAAAGAACACGATCTATCAGATCAAACGCTTTATCGGCCACTCGTTCGATGAAGACACCGTACAGAAGGACAAGGCTGTCGTTCCGTTCGACATGCAGAAGTCTGCGAATGGTGGTGTGGAGGTGAAGATGGGAGACAAGTGGAACCGTCCAGAGGAAATTTCCGCAATGATTCTTCAGAAGCTTAAGGCTGATGCAGAAGCAAAGCTTGGAGAAAAAATCACTGAAGCCGTTATTACCGTTCCTGCATACTTCAACGATGCTCAACGCCAGGCGACACGCGACGCAGGAAAGATCGCAGGTCTCGAAGTGAAGCGTATTATCAACGAGCCAACTGCGGCCGCTCTTGCGTATGGATTCAACAAGAAAGCAAATGAGAAAGTTGCCGTCTTCGACTTTGGTGGAGGAACATTCGATATCTCTATCCTTGAAGTCGCCGCAGATACGATTGAAGTGAAGGCCACAGATGGAGATGCGCACCTCGGGGGAAAAGATATTGATCAAAAGGTCATTAATTGGCTGGCTGAAGAATTTAAGAAAGAATCAGGCATCGATATCCGTACTGACGCTCTTGCTCGCCAGCGTCTCGATGAAGCAGCAGAGAAGGCCAAGATCGAGCTCTCGACCGCCATGGAAACCGAAGTGAATCTTCCTTTCATTACTTCTGACGCATCAGGCCCTCGCCACTTCCTTATCAAAATGACCCGAGCTCAGCTTGAGTCTCTCTCACAGGAATTTGTCGACCGCGCGATGATGATTACGAAGCGTGCAATGGAGGCCTCTCCGTTTAAGGTGGGGGAACTCAACGAGGTGATTCTCGTTGGAGGGCAGACTCGCATGCCAGCTATTCAAAAAGCTGTTGAGCAATTCTTTGGCAAGAAGCCTAATATGAGCGTCAATCCAGATGAAGTTGTGGCTCTCGGCGCAGCTATCCAGGGAGGAATTCTTCAGGGTGATGTACGAGATGTGCTCCTTCTTGATGTCATTCCTCTTTCTATCGGTATTGAGACTCTTGGAGGTGTGAATACGAAGCTCATCGAGAAGAACACCACCATTCCAGCATCACGATCACAGACTTTTTCTACCGCTGCGGACAATCAGACTGCCGTCACCGTGCATGTGATTCAAGGAGAGCGCCCAATGGCAGCCGACAATAAGTCACTTGGGCAATTTAATCTCGAAGGCATTCCACCAGCACCACGCGGGATGCCACAAATCGAAGTCACCTTCGACGTCGATGCCAACGGTATTCTTCAGGTGAAGGCAAAAGATAAGACGAGTGGGAAAGAACAGTCCATTCGTATCGAGGCACGATCCTCGCTCTCAGAGGCAGATATTGAGAAGATGAAGAAAGACGCTGAGCTTAACGCAGAAGCTGACAAGAAAAAGATGGAGGCAGTTGAAGCAAAGAACCACGCTGACTCGATGATCCATGTAGCCGAGAAGGCACTCAAGGATGCGGAAGGGAAGGTTTCTGCTGAAGTAAAAGCAGATGTCGAAGCAAAGATCGCTGATGTGCGTAAGGTCAAAGACGGAACGGATATCGATGCGATCAAAAAAGCGACCGAAGCACTCTCAACATCAATGCAAAAGATAGGCGAGGAGATGCAAAAGCACGCTCAAGCGAATCCACAACCAGGAGCTGGTGCTCCCGGGGCAGAATCACCAAAGGAGGGTGATGCAGGGCCCAAGGTTCACGACGTGTAATTCTGTGCTACACTGACCGGACTTATGTACCACATGTTTCGCTAGGAACCATGTGGTATGTCGTTAAATACTTCCACGCACTATGTCTGACTACTACGAAATCTTAGGTGTTGATCGTAAGGCCTCAAAGGATGAAATCAAGAAGGCTTTCTACAAACTTGCCCATAAGTATCATCCTGACAAAAAAGAAGGCGACGAGAAGAAGTTCAAAGAAGTGAATGAAGCCTATCAGGTGCTTCAGGATGAAAAGAAGCGTGCAGAGTATGATGCATATGGGAAGACATTCAACGGTGGAGGAGGACCCGGCGCTGGAGGATTTGACCCGAGCGGTTTCGGTGGATTTGGGGGTTTTGGTCAGGGAGGATTTGATGGGGTAGATCTTGGAGATATCTTTGGCGACCTCTTTGGAGGAGGAGGTGCCCGCCAGCAACGCGGACGAGATATTTCGATGGATCTCGAAATCTCTTTCCTTGAGTCAGTGACAGGGGTTTCTCGTTCGGTGATTGTGAATAAAGCATCACAGTGCTCTGTCTGTACCGGATCTGGTTCAAAGCCAGGGACAAAGAAAAAACAATGCTCGACGTGCAGTGGAAAAGGACAAGTTCGTGAGACCCGTAAATCCTTCTTTGGAACCTTTGCAACAACCAGTATGTGTAGTGTTTGTCGTGGGTCAGGTGAGGTTCCGACAGATCCATGTAAGGCTTGTGCAGGAGTTGGAGTACGAAAAGAGGAAGAAACACTCTCAATCGCCATTCCAGCTGGTATCCGTGATGGTGAAATGATTCGTCTCTCGGGCAGAGGAGAAGCGGTGCCAGGGGGAGTATCGGGAGATTTCTATGTCAAAATCTATGTAAAGGCCCACCCAATCTTTCGTCGAGAGGGGAACAATCTCGTGATGGACCTCGATGTGAAGCTTTCCGATGCGCTCCTCGGAGGTGTCTATCACGTGAAAGGACTTGATGGAAAAGATATTGAGATTAAAGTTCCAGAAGGTGTGAGCTACGGCGACATTCTTCGCCTCAAAGAAAAAGGCATTCCTCATAGTAAGGGCAAGCAAGGAGACCTTATGGTCAATGTGATCGTGAAGACCCCAACACGACTCTCAAGTAAAGCAAAAAAACTCATCCAAGAGCTCAAAGGGGAAGGCATATAAATTTTCAATCCAAAGATGCGTTCCTGAGCACGCAGCGTTTTCGAATTAAGAGGCGTTAGAATACTAAATAGAGACTCTTCTTGTGTCTTGTGTCCTCTTGTGGCACACTAAAGGTGTCACTCGTATGAGCACACATCTTTTCATTCCATCGCTCATCTCTCGTGGAGTTTTTTGCTCCTAGTTTCTATCTAAACCTCGTGCGAACCCAACAGGCGTACTCCTCGGGGAGGAAGCCTTACGCATATCCGTCATTTACAAGACATTTACATGAAAGCAACTATGACCCCAAAACTTAAAGATATCGTCCGAACATTATGGAAAGGAGTCTATCCTTATCGGTTTTCTGGTGCCTCTATCTTCATACTGTTCTTTGTTGCTCAGCTGACCTACTTGTTTATTCCGCTGTACTACAAGCAATTCTTTGACGTTCTCGCGCAAGGAGGCGTGGAGCCCAAAACGGTTACTCACGAACTTACGCACATTGTGTTTGTCATCTTTGGACTCAATGCGCTCGGGTGGGCGCTATTTCGTGGGGGAATGCTTATACTCAATAGATTTGAGTCTGATGTGATGGCTCGGCTCAAGGATCTCTCCTTCGATTACGTAATCCGGCACTCGCATACCTACTTCTCAAATACGTTTACTGGCTCTATCGTTCAGCGCATCAACCGTCTAGGGCGTGCGTTCGAGCGCATCGTAGACGCGCTCATCTTCAGTCTTATTCCGATCATTATTCATACCGTAGGAGCAGCGGTGATCGTGTGGTTTCAGAATAAGATCGTCTCAATGGTGATAGTTCTCTGGGTCGCCATCGTCTTCGTCCTCAATCTGTTCTTTGCTCGATGGAAAGTGAAGTACGATGTCGCATCGGCATCTGCGGATTCTGCGACGACAGGGAGACTTGCCGATGCCGTAGGAAACCACAGCGCCATTCTTACGTATGCGGGAGAATCCCATGAATCTAAAGGCTTCCATTCCCTCACGAAACTTCAAGCCATAGCTCAGTGGCGAAGCTGGAACTTTGGAGCAATCCTCGACATGGCGCAATCAGCCCTCTTCGTGATCGTCGAATTCCTCTTGTTCTATATCGCAATCCGATACTGGGAGTCTGGACTCGTGACGGCTGGAATGTTCGTCATGTTCCAGATCTATATTATTTCCTTAGGAAATAGGATGTGGGATTTTGGGAGGGTCATTCGGGCCTTTTACGAAGGATATTCAGATTCACAAGAAGCCGTTGCAATGCTCCTCACTCCTCACGAGATCACGGATGCTAAAGGAGCTTTACCACTCGAGGTAAAAGGCGGCGAGATTACCATCACCGATCTCGTGTTTGGGTATGGCGATCTCTCTCCGGTGTACGACAAACTATCGCTTCTTATCCCATCTGGTCAAAAAATTGCGCTCGTCGGTCATTCTGGCTCTGGGAAATCGACGTTTGTGAAACTCCTCATGAGACTCCATGATCAAAGAGGAGGAATGATTGCAATAGATGGTCAGGATATTCGCCTCGTTACCCAAGAGAGTCTTCGCAAAGCAATTGCGTATGTTCCTCAAGATCCTGTACTTTTTCATCGCACATTGCTCGAGAATATTCAGTATGGCAGACGTGATGCTACAGAGGAAGAAACGATCGCCGCAGCGACGCTTGCGCATTGCAACGAATTCATCGAGAAACTTCCCAAACAGTACGATACGTATGTTGGTGAGCGCGGCGTGAAGCTTTCAGGTGGTGAGAGACAGCGTGTTGCCATCGCAAGAGCCATCCTCAAGAAGGCGCCCATTCTCATTCTTGATGAAGCAACATCAAGTCTAGACTCTCATTCAGAAGCACTGATTCAGGACGCTATGGATTCGCTCATACGAGGGAAGACAACCATAGTCATTGCTCACAGACTTTCGACGATAAAGATGATGGATCGTATCCTTGTATTTGATAAGGGGAGGATTGTTGAAGATGGGACACACGACGAACTCTTGGAAAAGAAAGGTATCTATGCTGAACTCTGGAGTCATCAATCTGGTGGCTATATGACGGAAGAGTAACGTCAATGGTTTGATCTCCAAGACCCCATATGCTGTTGCATATGGGGTCTATTTCAACACACTAGCTGACTATTTCTGCATGATCTGAATTTCCTGAATTCACAAAAATAACAACATCTCCTTTTTTAAACTCGATGAACTGAGGCGCCAGAAAGACAACTGATGCAGATGGCTCACAATTGCATACATTGCGAAAATCTAGGTATCCTTTTCTGATTTCTGACTCTGACAAATGTATCGTAACGTGACCATGACGTTCGTAAGTTTCAATTGCTTTTGTATATGGTGTCCACGGAGTCGATAACTTGTCTGCGAAGCTATGGTGGCTAGTTTTTGGGGCAATACCAATGACTTTTATTCCGGGATGAGACTTTTGAATCTGCTCTGCTATACCGACGAATATTCCGCCACTTCCGAGAGGAACGACGATGTGTGTAGTTTTGGGCACTTGGGCCAGTATTTCATGAACGACCATTCCATAAGTGTCTTCGTAACCGTTGGTAACGTCCCATATAACCTCATCATCACGCTCGCGCGCAAAAGCGATAATTTCCTCTGGGCGCATGATCTTCTCTCTCAAGTTGACTTTGATGACCTGGTAGGCAATCTTTGATAGTTTTTGGAATATTGCCTCTCCAACTTCTTTATCGACAATGCAGGTTACTTTGATGCCTGTGCCTCGAGCGAGCATGGAGAGGCTGTAGCCGTTGTTTCCTGAAGTGATCAGGGTGAGTTTATCAGCACCAAGGCGTTGAGCTTCCTTGATAATGTATTCATTCCTGCGATCTTTGATAGTTCCAAAAGGATTTGCGCTCTCGTCCTTAATATACATAGATACTCCTGGGATCTGCTTAGAGAACGTATCAAATGAGATTATTGGGGTAGGGGAGTTCATGATTTTTTATGAGAATTTCCATTTAGTCTCTTTGCCTCTTTCCATGCAAGTTCAAATGCCTTTTTTAAGGCATCTGCGAGCTCTTGGCTTTCTACTATCAATGAAAACTTTTCTACAAGAGACATAAATACTATTTTGTTGTCGTAGATATTGATCTCGGGTGAAAAATTATATTCACTTGCAGGGACAAGGGCTGAATCACGCTTCTCTTCTTTGTCGTGTTCAGCACGTTCACGCGCCTCCTCTGTGTTCGGATGGATAGATCTGATGGCAATGCCTTTTGCTGATCGCCTCTTGTAATAGTCAGGGAAATATCCAGGGATCGCTTTGTGCATATTTTCGATAGACGCATATGCTCGTATAGTTTCTCCAGCAGTCAGTGTATCTTCGTATGCGCTAATCAGTCCCTCTTTTCCTTCGTAGAATCGCACTCTGGGGCGAGGTTTGTCGCCACGGTACCGAGATTTGAGTTCAGGGAGGACATTATGTATCTGCCCAACGAGATTTTGATATCGTTTTGCTTCTTCTTCTGCGAGTTGGAGCAGTCTTTCTGGGGGAGAAGCAATATAGTTTGTCACACTAGATTCTTCTTTGTTGACGCTTATAAGACCCTTTTTTTGAAGAGTCTCGATGATGACATAGACAGTGCTTCGATTTATGCCTGAATGATCTGCGATTTGGGTAGCTGTCGCTGTCTCAAGTTCAAGCAATGCAAGGTAGACAGAACTTTCTTTCTCAGAAAAATCAAAACTTTGCAAAACCTTGTCGATATCCATGTTGTTAAAAGATAACGAATAAGATGTATCTTCATACTAGCGACAGTCTATGTGTTGTCAATTACTAACAACAAATGGTGATTTAAGTTAATAAAACCTATAAATAAAGACTTGTTTTTTAACAAGATTAGACAACTTTTGACACGTGTTTATTAATTTTTTAAAGCAGTTGTTACTCTTTGACAACAATCTTCTATCTCATAACATTGATTTCAGATAAGTATCATTGTTCTTTTAAAGGAGTATCTTTTATGGTTATTCAGGCACCACCAGAACATCCTTGGAGTAGTTGTAACCCAAACTCTCTGAAGGCGAAGAAATCTTTGAGGAAATTTCACACACCTCGCCCCTCATCTGGGCACATGGATTTCTGAACCTATCGTAGTGTCATCGTACTAACCAGGAAGTGCAAAGGAGGTGAGAGCTATGTTCTATCAAGAACCCTGTGGTGGCAATTGCAACCCCGGCGGCGCTGAATGCGACGGCGACTGCAACGGCTGAATCAACGGTCTCCTAGAAACGAAAGTTTTTAGGAGACTATTTCTATTACACAGTACTGTTGTAAAACAGTTATAAAAATATAATGGATAGGTTAATCAAATCAAATTTTGCACATTTGTGATTGGTGGAAGATTTTATGATGTTTTATTACTATAAACATAAACTACGATGGTCCACAAATATACAATCAAAGATTTCTTAGAGATTAAATCAGCGGAAGCACCTGATTGGAACCACGATGCGAGTGTGTTGGGATATACGAGTAATCTATCTGGGGTCTCGCAAATATATTTAACCAATTTTACAGATCATCAACATCAGCAGATTACTTTTAGTAACGATGGTGTCAGTGTCTTTGCGTTTTCTCCTGTGAGTAATGAAATTATTTTTAGTCGATGTATTGGAGGTGATGAGAATTATCAACTATACCTTTACAATATCTCGACACAGAAAACAGAAATGCTCACAAATAAGGTAGGTGTTAGGCATAATTTTGGTGGCTGGTCATTCGATGGGAAGTATATAGCGTATGCGGCAAATGATCGGAATGGAAAAGATTTTGACATTTATATTATGGAGATGTCGACCAGAGATGTGAGACGCATATTCGAAAAAGGAGGAAATTGTATGAGTACTGGTTTTGCTCCTTCGGGAGAATTTCTTGGAGTCAGTCGATCGATCTCAAATGTAGAACAAGAATTTTTTACTGTTTCTCTTAAAGACGGTGTCGTCGAACAGATTTTGAAGAACGATACGCCACGTCGAATATATAACGTGAAAGTCACTTCAGACAATTCTGGTCTCTATTTTATTACTGATAAAGATCGTGAATTTTGTGGTCTCGCGTTCTTGAATTTTCACACAAGGTCAGAACGATATATACTCGCTCCGGAATGGGATATTACAAAGATTTCTATGACTCGCGATGGAAAATTCTTAGGAATTTGGGTTAATGAGAACGGGTATATAAAAACAACAATTTACGACAGAGAAACAATGCTCCCTCTTTCGAGCCAGCATTTTCCAAAAGGCATTATTGGGGGGACCAGCTGGACATCAGATGGTACATTTCTCGCTTTCACACTCCATACGTCAAAAGAAAATAGTAATATTTATATTTGGGACAGAATACATGACACTTTCCGTGCAGTTACCTCGATGCCTCAAGGGGTTCCAGCGAGTGAGCTTGTTGAACCTACACTCATCCAATACGCAACCTTTGATGGAATGCAAATCCCGAGTTTCATCTATTTACCAGAACACCCAGAACTCCCGTCAGATAAAAGAAAATTCCCTGCACTGATATTTATTCATGGTGGTCCGGAGGGACAGTTTGTTCCTACCTTCAGTCCAATCCTCCAATACCTTGTCTATTTAGGTTTTGCGGTTGTTGCACCAAATGTTCGTGGAAGTGCTGGTTATGGAAAAACCTATCTTTCACTTGACGATACATATCTTCGAATGGATTCAGTCAAAGATATTGCAGCTCTTCATGCATACCTAAGAAGTCGCAGTGATATCGATATAGAGAAAATTGTGCTTTGGGGAGGAAGCTACGGGGGGTTCATGGTCTTGGCGGGACTCTGTTTTTATCCCGAGCTTTGGGCGGGGGGAGTGGATATTGTGGGAATTTCAAATTTTATAACATTTCTCGAAAAAACCGCTCCTTATCGCAGAGAGAATAGAGAAAAAGAATATGGGTCTTTGAAAGATGACCGAGCATTCCTTCAGTCCATCTCCCCGATTAATTTTGTTCATAAAATTAAGGCGCCACTTTTGATCATCCATGGTGCCAATGACCCAAGAGTCCCGCTTGGTGAAGCTGAACAAATTTACCAAGAACTGACAAATAGAGGGGTGGCATCGGAACTTCTTGTGTACCACGACGAGGGTCACGGACTCTCGAAGTTGAATAATCGCATTGATGCGTATACAAAAGCGACAAGATTTCTCTTAAATCTTATCTAGCTCTCTATTCACAGGACCTTTTTCACTTTACATCACAAACAGGTATAATGGAGTGAGTATCCGCATGGAGCGGAGGGGCGATTTTTAGTAACACATTTTGTGAGATTATGCAGAAATTCAGTAAATCAAAGTTCGCAAAGGCAACGTCTGCTTTTGTTTCTGTGATGA
>CAYPEZ010000019.1:0-17726 GCA_964409985.1 uncultured Candidatus Saccharibacteria bacterium | reverse complement strand
ACCCCAAAGGAACAAAAGCCCGATTTGTTGTGAAATTTGGTGTAGACCCAACACGACCAGATATCCATATCGGTCATGCTGTCGTCCTTCATAAACTCAGAACACTTCAAGATGCTGGTGCCCTGGTGGTGTTTTTGATTGGAGACTTTACCGCAATGATCGGAGACCCAACAGGAAAATCAAAAGTACGGCCAGAAATTTCTCAACAGGAAGTAGAGGCAAACATGAAAACCTATCTTGAGCAGGTGGGGAAAATATTAGACCTAAGCCCAGAGAAGTTTTCTTGGATTAGAAACTCTGATTGGTTTGCTTCGCCGACAGATATTGTTCCTGGGCCAGAGAGCAAGGTGGAAATTGACGGAAAACATGTAGACCCAAACTCGTTTGTTGGAAAGGCGGCACTTTTTGCAGCAACACGAATGCAGGCAACACATCTTAAGCAAGCCATCACACACACAATTTCGCTCACAAACTTCCTTTCTATTCTTCGCCGTATCACACACGCACGACTTATCGAACGAGATATGTTTCGAGACCGCATCTCTAGTCAATCTGAGTTGTATCTTCACGAGATGATGTACCCAGTCCTCCAAGCAATTGATTCACATGTGATTGCGAAGATCTACGGATCCTGCGATTTAGAGATTGGTGGGAGTGACCAAACCTTTAATATGCTTATGGGGCGTGAGGTGATGCACATGACCGGACAGCCACCCCAAGCAGTGATGGCGATGGATCTTCTTGAGGGAACAGACGGAAAAGAAAAAATGTCGAAGTCTCTAGGAAATTACATTAGTATTGTCGACACACCTCGAGAAATATATGGGAAGGTGATGTCTGTCCCGGATGTCCTTATGGAACGCTATCTCCTTTTGGCAACATTTACCCCACAACAAGAAATCACCTCCCTTGTTCGTGATATTGAAAAAGGGAAGAAACACCCTCGTGATGTGAAAATGTTTATCGCACGACAACTTGTAGCAATGTACCACGGGGAGAAGAAAGCAGAAGAAGCTGAGCGAGAGTTTATTGAGATGTTCCAAGAAGGGGGGCTTCCAAAAGATATTCAGACTACCCACACAAAGAAAGGAGTGTCTATTATGGACATCCTTCTTCGCGAGGGGGTTTTTGCATCAAAAACTGTGGCAAAACGATATTTCGCCGAGGGGGCAATCCGTGTACATGGTGGAGAAAAGGTTTCGAACCAAGACGCCACCATCACAGAAGAGACTGTTCTTAAAATAGGGAAGAAGCAGTTCCTCCGGATCGTTGTTGAGTAAATGTGTAATAAAAAAGACACCATCTCGGTGTCTTTTTTATAAAGCTGTAGTGTTACTCATCTTCTTCGTCAAAACCATACCCATCTTCTTCCTCGTCTTCCTCGTCCTCTTCTCCAAAGAACTCCTCTTCATCCTCGATATCATCTTCAAGCTCTGCATCTGCCATTTCATCCAGAAGGTCTGGGTCAACTGCCGCATCATCCGGTCCGTCACTGTCTCCGTCTGAGGAAATCATTTGATCATTGTCATCATCCATAGTGTCGCGATTATTCACTAATGCCCTCTATGTATCATGTCTCTTTTTTCTTGGCAATTGCTTTCTCTGGTCGTTGGGGATAAGCCGTCGTGACAAGGTGGGTTAATGCGATTGCAATCGCATCATATTCGTCATCTAATAACCCTTTTGCTTTGATGGGTATAAGTTTTTGGATCATATCGATCATTTGGCGTTTTTCAGCCCTCCCTTCCCCAGTAATGGCAATTTTAATGGCACTGGGGTTGTATTCTTCTGATGGGAGCCCTAGGTCACCCAAGAGATAGAGAATCGCTCCACGTACATGAGCCACAAGCATAGCTGTTTTTTGATTTTTTGAAAAAAAGACCTCCTCAATAGCAACAGTGTCAGGGTTGTATAAACCGATAATTCGCTTCAGTTCGTTTGTCACAGTATAAAGTCGCTGAGCAAAGGAATCTTTGTTGTTTGTTTGAACACATGTAGAGAATACCAGAGAAGGTTTCTCACGCATTCCTTCAACAACCGCAATGCCCATGCGATCATACCCAGGATCTATACCTAAGACTCGCATGAATTATTCTGCATTAGTGACAACGTGTTGCACCTCATCGTTTTCTTCAAGCGCATCAACAAGGTTGGACAATTTTTCCGCATCCGCATCTTCAATGGGAATAAGTGTCGCGGGGGTCCACCCATCTTGAGATTTTTGAAATGCCCACTGTGCAGACCCTGGCTCTCCTAATGCTCCACCATATTGAGAAAGGATATATTTAACTTCTTGAACCGCTTTGTTTCGGTTGTCTGTCAGTGCTTCGATGATAAGGGCTACCCCGCCCGGCCCATATGCTTCGTATGTGAGTGATTCCATTGCGGCACTTTGTTCACCAGTAGCTTTCTTGATTGCTCGATCAATATTGTCGTTGGGCATATTGGCTTCTCTTGCTTTCGCAATGACTGCGCGGAGTCCTGGGGCATCAAGATTTCCATTACTCTTTTTGACCTCCACGACAATTGCACGAACAAGTTTTGAAAATATTTTACTTTTTTTCCCATCTGTCACTGCTTTTTGTCGCTTGATTTGCGCCCACTTATTGTGTCCTGACATAAGAGTTGTTTATGATGTAAGTAATGTATCCTGGGATTTTTCGTCACTCTTTGGTGGGGGAAACCCAAGGTGTTCGTACGCTCGTGGTGTGGCTTGTCGTCCGCGACTTGTTCGTTCAAGAAATCCAATCCGAATAAGATAAGGCTCATAGACTTCCTCGATGGTCGCCTGCTCTTCGCTTGTTGCCGCTGCAAGTGTTCCAAGTCCGACTGGCCCACCGCGAAATTTCTCAATCAATATTGTGAGAAGATGTCGGTCTTGTGCGGTAAGTCCAAGCTCATCTATTTCTAGTAGTGCAAGCGCCTTCCCAACAACTTTTTCAGAAAGGGCTGTTTTTTCTACTTGAGCATAATCTCGACACCTCTTTAAAAAGTAGTTTGCGGTCCGTGGGGTAAAACGACTCCGTGTAGCAATTGCCTGTGCGGCTTCTTGGTCAATGGTTATTCCAAGAATATCTGCGGAACGGGAGATAATACGAGCAATCTCTTTCTCGGAATAAAACTCTAATCGAAACACTCCTCCTGAAAATCGTGATCGAAGTGGGGAAGAGAGGAGTGCAATGCGTGTTGTTGCCGCAAGCATGGTAAACGGTGGAAGCTCGAGTTGGATTGTGCGGGCCGATGGACCCTTCCCGATAATAATATCAAGGACTCCAGACTCCATGGCAGGATAAAGTACTTCCTCAACCATTTTGTTGAGGCGGTGAATTTCATCGATAAAGAGAATATCGCCCGGTGAGAGGTTGGTAAGAATTGACGCAAGATCCCCAACCTTCTCGATTGCAGGGCCAGAGGTGATTTTCATTTGTGTACCAAGCTCTTTTGCTATGAGATGAGCTAGTGTGGTTTTTCCAAGACCCGGAGGACCATAAAACAGGACGTGCTCAGGGGTTTGTTTGCGTTCTTTCGCCGCAGCAAGCAATATCTTAATATTTTCCTTAATGTGATTTTGCCCCACATACTCATCCCATTGTTTTGGGCGCAACTCTTGGTCAAGTCCTGTTGACTCTCCGCGTTGGAGCCCATCGTGTTGTGGGGAGCTTGACATATTTATTGCTTATGATATACTCATCATCAGAGTTATCTCGTGACGTCAATCTCATATGACTGAGATGCTAGTGACGGACACGCGTTCATTATAGCGCGTTTCCTCTTTTTTACTGAATGATTTGAGGAGAAAACCCTCTATACAATTAGGACCCACCGGGTCTCCATGATATCTTCTCGAGGATACCTTGGTGCCTTTCTTCGGAATTGCGGCTGATGTTTCCCTTAGGGTTATATTTCACTTCTTGTGTCTCACACGAAAAGTAATTGTGTAGAGGGTTTTACCCTCAAGTGTTCATTCTATGGAGCTTTTGTATTTTGCCCAGAGGAAATGATGTCAAAGGATTTTCTTGATTCTCCGTCAAGAATGTCGTGAGGTGTTATCTCAGGTCTCCGAGCCCCACAATGCGATCCACCTCTTCGAATGAGGTGATTCCTTTTATGACCTTCAGAATACTGTCTTGTCGCATATCAAGAATCCCTTGCCCCTGAGCCACATCTCGGATATCCCTTTCTCCAGGGTTATCACGAATAACGGCTTCAATCTTTGCGTCCATCAAAATGCCCTCGTATACCGAAATGCGCCCTTTATATCCCGTGAGGGTGCATTTATCGCACCCCACTGGTCTATAGAGATATGTGGGGTATAAGAGCTCTGGGCGGAGTTCTTTAAGGTGTGTAAAGAAACGATCAAACGTCTCAAGTTCTTTCCCTGTGGGCGTATAGGCCTCTTTGCAGAATTGGCAGAGTTTTCTCACGAGGCGTTGTGCTAATGCAATGTTTAGTGCGGATCCTAACACCTTGGGGTTTACGCCGAGGTCAATCAAGCGGGGGATTGCACCTGCAGCAGAGTTTGTGTGAAGAGTGGAAAATACAAGGTGACCAGTTAATGCTGCGTCTATGGCCACACCAGCAGTTTCTTCATCGCGGATTTCTCCAACCATAATCACATCTGGGTCCTGGCGCATGGCAGCTCGAAGCCCATCAGCAAATCGATACCCAGTGCCTTTGTTGTCGACTTGGGTTTGGGCAATTCCCTCAAGGTGGTACTCGATCGGGTCTTCAATGGTGATGATTTTAATTTGTGGATTTCGAACTTTCTTCAAAAACGCATAGAGAGTTGTGGTCTTTCCGCTTCCGGTTGGTCCAGTGGTGAGGATGAGTCCGTTTGGTTTTTCAATCATTTCTTTCATGATTTCATACAAATGATCATCCATACCCAGTTCTTCCATTGAAACTGAAATGGCATTTGGGTTAAGAATACGAAGCACGATTCCTTCCATGTAAGCAGATGGGAGAAACGATGCGCGCACTTCTACGTCTGTTCCTTGGAGTTTAATGGTGAAACGCCCATCTTGTGCTTCTCGTGCAATATTTAGCTTTACTCCCGCAAGCAGCTTAATACGAGAGAGGATACGTTTGTATTGTTCTGGTGTGAAATCAAGAATGTCTTGGAGAATACCATCAATACGAAATCTCAGTCTCCCAACCTCCTTCTCTGCTTCAAGGTGAATATCTGAAACTCCAGTAGCAACGGCTCCTGCCATGATGATTTCTGCGACAGTTGATGTAATGTGTGTATTCCCGGAGCGAAGCGCGTTTTCGATTAAAGTTTTAATATCGAGCACGCTTGTAATCTTGGATAGGTATTCTGAGAGAATGTCGTCAGAAACGGTAATGACTCCCGCAATCTCAGCTTTTGCGTTGGACACTTCTTTGTATGTCTCCCAAGCAGCCTCAAGGCTGTTCTGTGAGACCATGAAGGGGATAATTTTGTACCCTCGTCTTTGTAGGTCATCAATAAGCTGAGAAACAATCGGATTTTGTGCTGAGAGGTATCCAAGTTGAATGATCCGATTTTCCTCGTGGAAGATTACAAGTCCTCCTTGGCGTGCAGTTTTTTCATCAACGATGCGTATGGTCGAAGGGTCGATTGTTACAGTCGAAAGGTCGATGTATTCGACTTTGTGACGTAGTGCCAGAATTTTTGCTAGCTCCTCCGCTTCTTTGTGGCGAATTTGCGCAAGCTGAGTGTCACTCTTGTTGTCTTTTAAAAAGGGCATAGATACTCTCCATTTTACCCTCATAGGGAAGAAACACAAGGAAACACGGCTCTATAAAGCCATATTTATGGTTTTTGAGGCTATTGACAAAAGTAATTGTTTATGTATAATGTGTATGTTTATTATTGACCCCATAAATAACGCACTTTTATGCAATTGATGCGAACCATGGTTATGTTTGTTGTTCTGGTCACGGTTGCCCTTCCTGGGACGCTTTTTGCTGCGACGGGATCGGTTGGGACTGTTGAGACGCTGAGTGCACAAATGGTTGATGAGGTCACTGTGAATTTTTTTGCCACCGCTCAAGCAAGCCAAGAGGGTGTCCGCCTTTCGTTTGAATATGGAACAACACCATCGTTTGGTCACTTTACCTCCTCGCGGTCTGTTCCAACCCAAGCGCTCACGAACCTCCCATATATTCGCGGTTTCTCTTTAACCCCCGGAGTACTCTACTACTATAGAGCTGTGCTTGAGGGTCCTGGTGGGATTGTGTACGGCACAACTAGAACGTTTATTTCTGGACCAGGTGAGTTGGGTCAAACCTCTCCTTCAGCCTCAGGAAACAATACGACTCAGCCTACACCATCTTCATCGAACAATACGACTGTTCCTCAGGCAAACACGAATGCAAACCAAACAGGCGCCGCCGTAAACTCACTTGGAGGGGGAAACCAAAACAATTCTAATTCAAGTGTCAGTGGGGGCAGTGCAATCCAAGAAAACCCAGGAGGATTTTTTCAGCGCCTCTTCAATTCCGCTGTCGATAGTCGACCAATGAGTGTTTCAGTTGCTATGAACCCCTCAAAGCCAGCAGCAAGAGATGTTGTTGAATACATTGTGACCTACACCAACAGTTCTGCATACACAGTTGGAAAAGGAACACTCTCAATTGTGCTTCCAGATAGCGTGGTGTACTTGGCAGATAATTCGGGTGGGGCCTCAGTGCTTGAAAAAGTCTCTGGTGGTCAAAAAATAACAATTCCCACCGATCCTCTTGAGGCAAAGACAAAGCGCTCAGTCACCATTATGTCCATTGCAGGAAGTGGTGTGACTAAAGCGCTGCCAACTGCTGTTGCTGGACTCTCGTACACAAACGCTCAAGGAAATATGCTTGCTGCACTAAGTACTGATATGGGCCAAGCATCACCAATTGTTTCTATCAATCAATCATCCTCTGTACATACTGCCAGCGTCGCACAGACGAGCCAAACCACTGATACAGATGGGGGCATTCTTCCAAACTCATTCTTTGAGTGGATTATCTTCTTGGTTGTTGTGACCAGTATTATTGTGGTTGTTCGCCGCGTTGTGGCTGTATATCAAGAACGCAAAAAACGTATTCTTGAGGAATCCCACGGAACTCCTGCCCACGCATAATATTCCTTTCGTCTCTTTGTGATGTCAGGATGCGACTTTTGTGTCACAATGCTGTTGTTATGGAGCGTACCCACGTACTAACCCTAGATGAGATGAATCGTTTTGCACAAACGATAGGAGATCGACTGAAGCATATCAACAAGCCATCAGCAGCATACATCATCACCCTTTCTGGTGAGCTTGGTGCAGGAAAGACAACGTTTGTGCAGTTTCTTGCGCAGCACCTCGGTGTCGGTGGTGTGGTCCAAAGTCCAACATTTGTTCTTGCTCGTACATACCAGACACAAAGAACTTGGCCTGCACGCATTCTTCATGTTGATGCGTATCGACTAGAGGGGCCAGACGCCCTTCGTGCCCTAGATTGGGAAAGAGAAACCGCTCGGACTGATACAGTCATTCTTTTAGAATGGCCAGAGTGCGTCTCTCCTTTATATCCAACTGAAAACATGCATTTGCGATTTATGCTTAGCGAAGATGGGGGTCGCATTGTGGAGACTATCGTGCGGTGATCTATTCGCCACTTTCTGGGGTGGTATGATGGACCCATGAAACGACCGACCCTCGTCCTCTTTGATGCCCACGCAATACTTCACAGGGCATTTCATGCTATTCCGGATTTCACCACAAAAAATGGTGAACCAACGGGAGCGCTTTATGGTCTCTCAACGCTCATTTTGAAGACGATAAACACCTTTCATCCCGAAGATATGGTAGCGTGTTTTGATCTCCCTAAACCTACATTTAGAGATAAGGTGTATTCTGCATACAAAGGGAAGCGCCCAGATGTCGACGAAGCACTCGTTGCTCAGATTATTCGCGCACGCGATGTTTTTGCGGCATTCGGCATCCCAACACTAGACGCAGAGGGATTCGAAGCGGATGATGTGATCGGAACACTTTCATCTCAGGCAAAAAAAACCCACGATGTGCTTATTGTGACTGGTGACATGGACACTCTCCAGCTTGTCGATGAAAAACGCGTACGAGTGTTTACGCTCAAAAAAGGGATTACAGACACAGTGATCTATGATGAAGAGAAGGTAAAAGAGCGCTATGGATTTGGCCCAGAGCATGTCCCGGACTACAAAGGGCTTCGTGGTGACCCTTCAGACAACATTATTGGTATTCATGGAATTGGCGAGAAAACTGCGACTGCGCTTATTCTTGCGTTTGGCTCAATAGAGCATATGTATGAAGTCCTAAAGAAAAAAGATGGGGAAGCAATGTTCGCAAAAGCAGGCATCTCCCCACGGCTTATTGAGCTTATCCGTGACCACGAAGAAGATGCTCTCTTTTCCAAAATGCTCGCCACCATTCGGTGCGATGCCCCTGTTTCTGTTGATCTCTCAAAAACACACCGTGAACGCTATGATGTTGAACAGGTAAAAAAACTTTTTTCCGAACTGGAATTTCGTAGCCTTATCCAGCGCCTTGGTGGAACATCGAGCGATGAATCAACGACCTCAGAAAAACAACACACGAAACACGAAGCAATAGCATTTCCCACAACGCCTGAATTATGGGAGAAAGCCAAAATTGCCCTTGGGCTTCTTGATACCGAACTCTCAAATCCAAGCCATGAAGACTTTGCTGCGGTTGAAGGGAATACACCAGAAGAAAAACTCGCTCATCTGGAGAAGCAGATTGATGCCGCAAAACTCACGAAGGTTTATCGTGATATAGAGTTGCCCCTCATTCCCATTCTTCGTGCGGCGAGCAACAAAGGCATTCTTATTGATCGAGAGCACTTTTTGCAACTTTCCAAGGAATATCATCATGAGCTTTCAAAAGCAATGAAGGAAGTCTATCGCCATGCGGGCGAAGAATTTAATATTAACTCTCCCAAACAACTTGGCATAATTCTTTTTGATAAACTCGCGCTCACAGCGAAGGGGCTCAAAAAAACAGAAGGAGGAGCTCGTTCCACTCGTGAAAGTGAACTTGAAAAGCTCCGAGATTCTCATCCAATTATTGATGCGGTGCTGAGGTATCGAGAGTATCAAAAACTCCTATCTACCTACGTAGACGCCATTCCCACTCTTGCAGATAAAGAAGGACGTGTTCATAC
This sequence comes from uncultured Candidatus Saccharibacteria bacterium, assembly GCA_964409985.1. Taxonomy (GTDB): domain Bacteria; phylum Patescibacteriota; class Minisyncoccia; order Phycocordibacterales; family UBA6899; genus CAYPEZ01. The sequence continues at coordinate 8,552 of CAYPEZ010000019.1, read as the reverse complement.
GACATTTCATCAACTTGGTGCCGCAACTGGACGCATGGCAACAAGTGATCCGGGGCTCCAAAATATTCCTGTGCGTGATGGAGTTGGAGAGAGAATTCGTGATGGGTTTACTGTTCCAAAAGGAAAAACACTTCTTGCGTTTGATTATTCTCAAATCGAGATGCGTGTGCTTGCAATCCTTTCTCGTGATGAAGGACTTCTTGAGATTTTTAAACACGAACAAGATGTTCATACGTCTGTGGCAGCACGTGTTTTTAAAGTTCGCGCAGAAGATGTGACAAAAGACATGCGCAGAAGAGCGAAGGTTATTAATTTCGGGATTATTTATGGCATGGGTGTTTCTGCTCTTCAGCGTTCACTTGGTGGCACTCGCGCAGAAGCACAAGCGTTTTATGATGATTACCTTGGTGCATTTCCTCGGGCAGCAGCATTTTTGGAACAGACCATAGCAGATGCAAAGAGACTTGGGTATACAACAACACTCTTTGGAAGACGCCGTTCGCTTCGGGATCTTCGTTCGAAAATACCTTTTGTCCGAGCTGCCGCTGAGAGGGCAGCGATGAATGCTCCAATACAAGGAACAGCAGCAGATCTAGTGAAGATTGCCATGAAACATGCTGACGATGCTTTGAGCAAAACAGAACTCCACGGGAGTGCCACTTTTCTTCTTCAGGTACATGACGAACTTATATACGAGGTTGATGAAAATAAAGATGTGATTATGCAAGTGGTACGCAGCATTAAACATGCGTGCGAGGGGGTTTATCCAAATTCACCTATTCCACTCAGTGTGACAACAAAAATTGGTAAACGGTGGGGAAGTATGAAGGAATATCCAGCACAGTCTCACTAGGGTTTTCGGAGATTTGTTGAAGATCGTTTTTGCGCAGGGTATACTTTCTGCCATGAATAATACAACCCCCATTCTTTGGATGATTGCCATTATTGGTATATTTGCACTCGGTCTTCTTGGATTACAAAACCGTTTTACCAAAGAAGATGTGGTTGCCCAGAATACATACCAGGAAACGCAAACTACGAGCAAAACTGCTGAGGCACAAAATCCTCCACAAGCACCTACTCCAACGCCCACCCCTTTATCAAAACCACAAAACACTATGGACCCATACACAGCATATGCAAAAATTACTACCAACAAAGGAGCGATCGTCGTTGGATTTTATGGAAAGGATGCCCCGAAAACGGTAGAGAACTTTCTGACGCTGACCAAGAAGGGTTTTTATAACGGCCTCACATTTCACCGAGTCATCTCTGGCTTTATGATCCAAGGTGGAGACCCGAGTGGTAACGGTACAGGAGGCCCGGGATACAAGTTTGCAGACGAGATCAATGCCTCAAGCGACCTCTATGCACGTGGATACAAGCGAGGTGTTGTGGCGATGGCGAATGCGGGGCCAAACACCAACGGGAGCCAGTTCTTTATCATGCATAAAGACTATCCACTCCCTCCGAACTACACGATTTTCGGTAATGTGATCTCGGGCCTCGAAACTGTCGATGCTATCGCTGGGGTACAGACTGGTCCACAAGACCGCCCAGTGGAACCTGTGACGATGACCAAAGTTGACATTATTGAAAAACCATAGTCTCTTGACATCGTGCTAACTCGGAGTATGCTCCTCTGGTGGGCATACAGTGTGCTCATGTTCTTCAGATAAAAGGGGTTTTGAATGGAAAATGATAACGGCCTGCAGCGCTCGGTCAAGAAGGTGGTCCTCGCGATGGTCGAGGAGATGCCTTTTCCTCAGCGGGCAAAGCGGAACACGATCACCGTGCTCGATCGCATGGAAGCATCCATGCCTGCGGTGTTTTCTTTCGTATTGGCTCATCCTGAGGGCCACGTTCTTGCGCTCATCGAGTTTATCGATGCGATCGACAAGCTCGGTGACGAGTCGAAGCCCGTGGGGGACAGTGATATCAATCGCTGGATGAAGGAAAACCACTTCTGGGGCCTTCACGAGCAGTATCGAGTCTGTATCAGGACATTCATCCAGAGGGGACTCAAGTATCACGAGCACCATCTGGAGCTCATCGACCAAACCGCCTTTCACTACCTGACCAAATTCATCGTCCCCATAAAAAACAAGGTGATGGAGAAGAACAAGCAGCAGGTGGCCTAACCACCATCGCCCCCGTGAGATAGCGCAAAAGCGCGATATCTCACGGGGGCTTTTCTTTTGCCTCACAAGGCCGTACGATACCCTCATGCTCCACCTCTTTTCTGGGAATGATTTTGGCGAGATAAGAAAAGCCACTCACCCTCTGACACAAGCATCACAACAAGACGGATCCTATCGCAGGCATGCGGGGGAGGTGACTGTTCCGATGCTTGACCCGTACTTCACTGAATCTCTCTTTGGAGAAACATATACAATTGTGCTCGATGGGTTCTCTCTTTTTTCTGAAGATGTGCGGAGTTTCCTCGTCTCTCAGCTCCAGTCTATGGTCCAGTCTCAGAACACCTTTCTTCTCGTTGATGAGAAGTTTCCAAAAGAACTCAAAGACGAAGCAAAAAAACAAAAGTCTCCTATCGTGGAGTATTCACTTCGCGAAACCACAAACACTCCTTCGGTATTTGGGTTCACCGATCAGTATCTTTCAAGGGATAAAAAATCCTCTTGGCTACTACTCACACGGCTCTTTCAGGACGGAGTTGCTCCAGAGGAGGTGTATGGAGCGCTCTATTGGGCGACAAAAACGTTATTTTTAGCCAAAATTGGAAGATTGGGGCATACCCCAGATGAGCTAGGAATGAAGCCATATCCCCTCGAAAAGGCAAGAAAACACGGGGCAAAATGGCAAGAGCATGAGGTAAGGGAAACCCTCTCCCAGCTTGTCTCTCTTCTTGAATCGACCAGACGGAATGGTGGTGATTTGGGCATCGCACTAGAATCTTTCATACTTAAATAATTGAGGATTTTTTTGAAAAGAAAAAAGGTCCGGAGCTTTGCTCGACGGACCTTTTAAGAGGAGTTGTGATTGAAGCTAAAGCTTCAATCGAGAAAACGGTTGATGGAGATTTGTTGCAGGTTTTCTGTTTTTTATTTTGAAAGAACTATTGATATGATCGCAAGTTCTTTTTTGAAAAGTCGAACCTGCTATCTAATATCGGTCTGGGGTAATTATGTTCCTGTTCCTTAGTGTGCACAAGAGGGGGCTGTGGATAAGTTTGACGAACCTTAGAAATATGGGGTTTTGAGTGGGTGGAGTACCGTTTTTTCTGTCAGGGATGCCGATGACCAAAAATCAGGATTATTCTTTGATTTAGGCGGATTAGTCGTCACGCATAACATTTGTGCCGTCGTACAAAGTTTTCGCAATCCCACTTTTCGGTTTCGCTTGATGATGAGACATGGCTGCGGTTCGGACCAAAGCACAAAACCTCCCACAGGGGAGGTCTTTGTGTCTTTGGTCCAGATATCTTGAAGACGTTCGAACCCTGTGGATCGAAGGACGCCACGAAACCACCGACCTCTTTCGGGAGATAGAAATACTCATCGGACTGGCGAAAGAAGAAGGCCTCTATTCGCCTTCCGTAAGCATCATGAACAGGTCGGCAAGACCCCGGATCGCCTGCTCGGCATCTGTACGGGAGAGGACCACGCCTTCTCGTGCCGCAACTGCAACGACCGCATCAATGTCCTCCTCTGAAACTGGAATGTTGAAAAGCATGAATCCCACCATACCGCGCAATTCAGAAAGCGCGAATGAGGGGGAAAGGGTCATTCCGACGCACGTTTCCACCGCTTCCGAGGGCTCTCTTCTCGACCGATGATGAACAGGTATGCTCAGCCCGAGAACAAACAATCTGCGTGCGCTCCGTCGACAGAGAGGTCTGACGCTTAAGCAGGTCGCACAGCACCTGGGGCTCAGGAGCGATGCACGCATCTCCCTGTGGGAGCGAGGGCTGCAGTACCCCCATGCTCTCAACCTCACCCGCCTTCTCATCCTCTACGGAGTCCGTGCAGAAGAGGTGTACGTATTGACTGAAGGGGAGCCCGCAGTGGAGTCAGGAACGCGGGACAGCACTCTCCGCACTGATACGACTTCTGCTTTGACGACGGAGAACGAGATCCTCAAGCCTATGTGAGGACCGGCCTTCGATTAAGACGCGGAGCACCAGGAAGAGCCGCTATGTCTCGCGGGTCAATGGTAGCTACTTAGACCAAATGTGACCTTTAAAGAGGTGCTCAGACACCTCGATCCCTCTCGTTGCCGGATGATTCGCGAGAATGAGGCGAATCACTCTGATGGCATTGTAGGCGCGGACCATTAAGGCGCGCTGCTCGTGCACAAAGCTCTGGTCAAAATGGTTGTCTTCGACTGCGTGCGCCGGCTTCTGCCTCAATTTCCGAACTGCTCTTAGCGACGCAAAGAGCTCTTTGATTGGGTCAGGGTCCTTCGGCTTGAATTTCTGATGAATCCAGTCCTCAAGCATCGCAATGGTGCCTCGTGGCTGAACCTGAACCCGCCCATCGCTTCGCTGAGTTTCATCTTCGGTGCGTACCTCGCCGAGAAAGAAGTCCTTGTTGATGTTATCGGACAAGAGCTTGTCCAGAAGGAGAACAAAATGGCTGAAGTCACGTGCCGTGGGACGCAGAAGAGAAAAGAATTCCGATGGCCTGTTTGATGTCTTGAAGTCCTCGCGGAAGAGCGGAGGGCGCCCCATTGCCTCCGACATGCGATTGATTGTCTGTAGTTCTTCAATGAACGCCTCGTAGATCGACACCTTCTCCGGCCAATCTCCGAGGACCTGAGTTCGGTAGTAGTCGGGATGCAGGAACGTCTTGTTTTGTGTCTCCTTGCTCTGCCATAGCTGCTGATGTTGCGGAGTCAGCTTGAAAAGATCCCAAGTAAAGACGGCGACATACTTGTTAAGCGGCTCGTCATAAGCGAATCCGAACGACTGCAGGAATACCTCGTCGTGTTCGCTAAGCCGCCCCGCATCCTCCTGCCTTTCGCGGACAGATATCGAACCGTAGATATCATCAGTAAAAAAGGAGTAGCGAGGATCATTCCTGTAGGGTTCAAGTACAGTCAGATCGAATGCGTGGTGAGTTAACTGCGGCTCTCCCAGCGCCAATGCCAATGCATATGGCCTCCCGGCATAGTGTGCTGGGTCGACGACCGACTCAAGGTGCCGCCGAAGCGGGTAGACACATGCCCTGTCCCACATGTCCGAGCCTAGGAGTTCAACCTGCTTCTCCGGTGTGTGGTGCTCCGGCAGCGCGCGGATATGCGGATTCGGGTGTCCATCACCGAAAACCACACTGACAAGTTCTTGGCGCACGAGATCTCCTATGTCTAGGAGTAGCGCATCGCGATCCTTCTTCTCGGCAAGGGTGCTCAACGGGATGCCGTTGAAGTCCCGAGACTTCAGATAGAAGCTTGTTATTTGCTGGAGCAGTAAGTTCATGGTTCCTGATGCGCAGCCAAAATCGCGTTCTGGCCTGCGATGCTCTCAGGATACCAAATGGGGTGTCACACCCCTATGCAGCAAAAGCAGAGGATAGCGCCAGAGCGACACGGAAGCGCGGTCGTGCTGCCGGCGGAGGTGCGCCGGACAACGCATTTGGGCCACAAAATGGCTGTCTGACTTTCTACTTGTAGAAACTTTGGTCCAGATATCTTGAAGACGTTCGAACCCGGGCGATTACCGGAGACAGGGAGTTGCTTGCTGTGGTCGCAGAAATTGATCGTTTAATTCTAATGGTGAAGGAACAAGGGCTGTCAGTTAAGCAGGGACACTGCAGAAACTAAAAACCGCGCTTTCGCGCGGTTTCGAGTTACCGGAATCAAACCTATATAACGAATATAGCATGCTATATATACACCTACTTCAGGTTGTTCACAGTTGTCCACATGGATTGCCGTTCTTCTTTTGACGTGTTGCTGTGTTGCTCTAGTTCAAAGTCCTTATTTTTAGCCACTTTTTCATCCAGATATCCACCGACCTTCTCCATTGCCTAAGTTTTAGAAACATGTCCAGTCGTAGTATAATTAGCCTACCGTTGTGAATTGCTCGGCTGGTCCTTGGGTTCACAAACGTGGAGAAGTGGTGTTGATCATTCCCTTACCGGAACCAAAGCTACTCACGAAGCACATCGGTTGATGAAAACATTGGCCCACCGGATTACTTCCGGTGGTTTCGTTTTTTCTCCCCACCTTCCCCACAGCTAGTACCAGTTCATCTGATTGACCGCGCCTGCACACGTAGGACAATAGAGAAGCGCTCTCAATAAGCGCGAACGTGCAATTACTAGCTAATAAAAATCCTATGTCCAAAAGACAGCCGTGGCACTCAGACGAAAGTGACGTCTACCACAACAACTCGGAGTGCAACACCGGGAACAACATCGAGAGGGAGAATCTCGAGTCAGGTCAAGGTGGTCGCCGTCTCTGCAAAGAGTGCAAACGGAACCACTAGTTCTTATGGGTACTTGGAAAAAGTGACTGAATAGTTAGAGCGTGATCTGGCTAAGTGGTCGTAAAAGACACCTGCCGGAGATTGCGAACGAAAAGCACACCCTCCAGCAAAAAGGCCCCCACCGGGGCCTTTTGTGTTTTCTGGGTTCGAACTTCCTGTCACTCGCCTGATGTTGAGAAAGAGAGAGGTTCGTGCCTCAGAGAAAACGTTGTACTGCCTGATGTTTCGACATCCCGAAGGTGTCTGTCTAAATGACATTTCTTGTCCAGATATCTTGAAGACGTTCGAACCCGAGTCATACAGGGGGAGCGGGATATGCTCGCCACAACTCGTGACGTTGCGGATCTGGTGAGACTCGCCGAGGAAGCGGGCCTTCGATGAACTATCGGCTACACGCCCATGACAAGCGCACCTAGGAAAGAAAGAGCTAAACCGGAACACCGGGGTCAATGTCCGGAATCTGATAGAGACGGACAATTGATATCGGTAGAAATATCGCGAATATCAGTCCGAGAAAGATGGCGACTAGTAATCCGGCAGACCCGTAGTCGCCAATCATCACGAGTGAAAGGGTCACGATGGAAACCGGCCCTAGGATCAATAGTCGATTCGAAATAAGGCGACTCTTGTTATCGGGCGAGCGCCACAGACGAACGAGCAGCCATAGCCAAAAGAACATGCCAATCGCCGGCAATAGTGCGAGGGTTAGTGCTGTGCCAACTGCGAGTGTCTTGTTGCTGGTTCTGCGACCTTTAAAACGAGTCATGTTACTTCTAATAACACTACACCTTGCCCACGTTGTGGCAAGGCGGGCTATTCACACGGATGAGTGGTCCGCGTGGTGTCAGCGCAGGATGCGATATCGCGTAGAACTCACACCGGAACCACCAATTCTTATGGGTACTTGGAAGAAGTGACTTAGTAGTTAGAGCGTGATCTGGCTGAAGTGGTCGTAAAAGACACCTGCCGGAGATTGCGAACGAACAGCACGCCCTTCAGCAAAAAGGCCCCAACTGGGGCCTCTTGTGTTTTCTGGGTTCGAACTTCCTGTCACTCACTTGAAGTTGAGGAAGAGGGGAGTCTGAGTCTCCGAGAACGCGTTGTGCTGGCTGCTGTTTCGACATCCCGAAGGTGTCGGTTTAACTGACATTTCTTGTCCGCCCAGCAGGGATCGAACCTGCGACCGTCAGCTTAAAAGGCTGCTGCTCTACCAACTGAGCTATGAGCGGGATGAAGAGGATACTAGCACAAATCCTGGATATTTACAGAGGGAGGTCTATGGCGTATGGCCCAGGACCAAGGAATAGGAGAGAGAACGCCACTAATGCACAAATGGTCATATAATCTCTCAACACAATGGTCTCGTGTCTGTCTTTTTTGGCTTGGAAGATGCGGAAGAGGAAGATGATAGCAGTACATGTCCCGACAATTTGGATTCCTAATCCAAAAAAGAAAGAAGCACTGAGACCAAGTATGAGCCATGCAAGAGTCTTTCGAGCCGCAAGAGTCGGAGGAGTTTTCCCGACAGGAATCATTGTTGTAGACTCGCCACGCATGATACGTTGTGATTCTTTATATAGTTCATATGCTAAAAAAAGCCGAAAAATGAATGGAACCCAGTAGCTCCAGTCGTATAGCGAAGGAAGAATGCTTGGCAGCGAGTACATAAAGATCAGTGTATCATATGACAATGATAAACATAGATAGGAAGATTGTCGGGGTCCTTCACAACATTCGAAGCACGCACAACGTTGGGTCAATGTTTCGGACAGCAGATAGTGCTGGACTCTCACACCTGTATCTTGTGGGGTATACACCAGCCCCTGTTGATCGTTTTGGTAGGCCACAGAAGGATATTGCTAAAACAGCGCTTGGAGGAGAGAAGCATGTTTCTTGGTCAAGTCATGAACATCTACACACACTTCTTGACGGTCTAAGAAAGGAAGGATATACAATCATTTTTTTTGAAAGTGGAGTACCTGTGGCTCAGCCATATCATACGATTGCGTACGGAAACAAAATCGCATGCGTTGTAGGAAACGAGGTCGAGGGACTTCCAATCGACGTCATTGCTCAAGGAGATATTTGTGCAGAAATTCCACTC
>CAYPEZ010000018.1:9422-18072 GCA_964409985.1 uncultured Candidatus Saccharibacteria bacterium | reverse complement strand
CAGTGACAATCTGACTAAAACATCTTTGATTGCTTTGATTTTTTCGATGTGCCGAATGACAAAACGCGGTCCTTCAAAATTATTTGAAAAAAATTCACGAATACGTCCATAGGAGTGCTGTTTTTCAGTTGTTGTCGATGTGGGGTTTGCCTTGAGCAAAAGGTCATCCGAATAATCATTGCGATTATAGAACTGATACACCACAACATCAGGCGTATATGGACGAATGTAGTGTTCATAGATGAGCGACTCGTGTGTAGGACCTGCCCCACCTATACCGAAGTTGTAGACCTCGTATGTGGTCGATGATCCTGCATTCAATTTTTCTTGAAGAAGCGTGACATATGATTTCTCAATATCCACAGAAAACCCTTCAGTAAACGAATCCCCAAGCATGGCAATGCGCGTGACTCCATTCTTTTTTTCTTTTACAAAATCATCTCCCACAAACCCCTGAGCGTTAGTGCGGATGTGCGAAGTGTACTCTGGTTGAACTCTCTCAGCATCTACAGATGGACGATGAATAGTGCGAATATACGGATCAGCAACAAAGAGACGTGGTTCTTGTGGGTAAAGGACCCGCACAAGAATTTCGAGGCAAAAGAAGGCAATAATACAGCCAAAGAGAATCGCGAGAATATTCTTTGCGAGATTCAGACAACGTGTCTTCCAAGAAATGCCGACTTCTTGTGTGGGATTCATAGAAGTGGAGGCAGTATATCACAGAGGGTTATTCACCATAAGATGCCCATCGTTTCCACACCGACCGCATCATCACCCATTGCGAATACAAGCGATAGATTTCGTATCGAAACGGGACAAGATCTTTTGAGGGAAACCGGAGTCGAAGATAGAGCATTTTGAGGATACTTTTTACTGCTGTGATGATAGGGACAACCACCCCTTTTGTTATTGCACCAAACAATGTGGGTTGCCATCCTTCAACAAGGAGTGGGAGGCGGTGATCAACCTTCTGTTTATATACAGCAAAATCGAGCTGAATATCGAGAGGGACGAGCCAAGGACCCTCGATCTTTCCAGGCGGATATTTCTCTTTATCCCAGTTTACTCTTTCGTGCACCTTCTTGATAAATCGGGCGCCAATGTGGGTTGAGAAAAAACGAGGCTGATAATACGGGAGTGCGGTCCGGTATCTCACCGTGAGGTCGGGCGATGTGAGCGTATACCGAACTTGGTACACCTTGTGCGCTGCAGCGTTTACAACAGACCACACTTCATCAACAAATTCCTGTGAGACGACTTCATCAGAATCAAGATAGAAGAACCAATCCTCTTTTGCAGCATCGAGGAGGCGGTTCCGTTCTAGGGCAAAGTCAGTGATGGGCTTACCCTTTTGCGACTGTTCAATAATACGTGCGCCATATTGCTGTGCAATTTCAACAGTCTTGTCTGTAGACCCCCCATCGGCGATCACAATATCTCGAAAGCGCTTCACGGATTCAAGACACCGTGAAAGCGTCTGTTCAGAGTTCAATGTCAGAATACCAATAGTGACTGGAATCTTCTCTGTCATATGTGAACCCATCTTTGCAAAAATCTTTTAAAAAGGAAAGCTATTTCGACACCCGGAGTTGTCCTGTATGCAAAAAGTCTCAACGACATTGTTCGATCAATCTGCACTCTCGGAAGGGCGTACACATCCCTTCTTTTTTCCACAACTCCATCAGTAATACCAAATGCCGCTTGGATACCAATCTCTTTTAAGTGTGATGACACCCGAGCATCACGAACACCATATGCGTAAGCATAGTACTGAGGAGTCTTTCCTGTTTCTTTTGTCATGATATCACTCGACATATTAAGCTCTTGGCGAAGCGCAGGAGGATCAGTGACAATTTCTGAAATATGACGGTGGTCGTGTCCGTGAAGTCCTAATGTCATGAGACCAACTGCCGACATTTCGCGAAGTTGATCCCACGAAGGACGCGGAAGATTCCCGAGCGCAGGAAGTGGAGTAAGGTTGGTCGTGAGGAAGAGCGTAAATGGAATACGATATTCTTTGAGAACAGGAAAGGCTTCTTCATATGTATCAAGATATCCATCATCGATAGTCACAGCAATCGCGTGCCTTGGAAGTTTCTTTTCACCTCGATAATGCGCGAAGATATCATCAAGAGGAACAAGGATTTTTTTTCTTTTTAGATATTCCATCTGCGATCGAAAGACGCTTGGTGGTACAGAAAGTTTTCCTCCTTCTGTGTTTATTGCGTGATACATAAGCACGACAGGGCCCCCGCTCCAGCCAAAAAAAATAGCGGTGCGAGCAGCGCACATCATCAACCAGAAATACATCGTCTTTAATAAAGCTTTCATAGTGATTGGATACGTGATGCAATCTCCGAAAGCGATACCGCAGGGTATTCGAGGACCGTTACTGTTGGAGGGAGTGCCGCAAGGGCCAGTGATTCGTTCTCAGTAGCATACGTTTCCCACAACTCTTCTCGTGCAATACGGCCTCGATCTTTTTGGCGCAAAAGACGAATGTCTTTTGGTGCAGTAACGTGAATCACCACATCGGGGTGCGGGAGCATGGCCACAATTTCTTCCATCTCTTTTGGAAAAAGAACCCTCGATGGGTACGAGAGAGTATTCTGTAGGGGGCCTTCATCAAGAATTCCTCCCGAAGTCTGCGCTTTTTGGAAACGCGCATAGCGATCAATGCATCCATTCAAAAAAAGGCTTCTTCGGTTCTCAAGCACATGGTGAAAAAAAATTTCTAAGCTCTTGATTGCTTCCCTGGGATGCACAAGAAAAAAATATTTCCAATAAAAAAGTCTTTTCCAGAGCGGGAGACGGACAACAGGAAGATCGAGCACTTCCGTAAGTGCGTGTGCGAGAGTGGTCTTCCCTGCTCCCGGGAGCCCAAAGAGTTCAATAACCATACGCATGATGATATTTTATACCTTCTGAAGATGGATGAGGTAGGACTCGCTTATTGATGCGGTCAGAGGATTCCAAGGAAAACGTCGCGCAATCCTGGTCACAAGAAGATTTAGGATAGCTGAACGAAAGAATGGGACGACAACAAAAACTGGATGAACAGAGACGGTTCGGAGAGAACATTCCTGAGCAAGAGAAGAAAAATCCCTTGGAGTAATCTGCCCTTCATGGAAAGCTCCTGCCTTTTTGCCAAGCATTCTCATCCGTGTGTAGTGCGGATGTTTTGTGATAAGAAACGCATGCCCCCCAGAGCGAAGCGCTTCGGCAATATTTTTTAGAGCAGGTCTTTTGTCGGGGAAATATTCAATTGCGCGAGAAGAGAAAAACACATCATATGTTTTCTGGGGACGCCAAAGGAGAAAATCTGATTCAGTGAATGTGATATGTTCACCTTCTCCAAGATTTTTCTTTGCTGAGGCAAGCATCTCCCGAGAAATGTCGACGAGATGGAGTTGTGCCCCAGTGATCTTTTCACGAATGACTTTTGTCCAAGTACCAGGTCCAGGACCAAGTTCAAGATATTCATGCACTGACACAAGATAGGGAAACAAAAAAGACTCAATGGCCTCTTTTGTAAGCGTGAAGCCAGCTTTTGCAACAGGAGAAGACGCCCAGCGCCCTTCTTCGTATGTCGTACGATCTTCGCTATTATATTTTTTTTGTACTCCCTGAGTATTAAGTGTTTCCATAGATGATATCGATTATTTTTTCTTCAATACAAAAAAGTGATGGTACTGATTTTCAAATGGAACAAATTCCTTTGTGATAAAAAAATATTTCTCTATTTCTTTACGGACGCGACGCTGGGCGTACCCCCTCTTTCCTATTTCCCAGTAATGCTCACCATTAAATATATGCACCCGAGGAAAAGGCATCTTCCACGACAGGCGGATTCTCGGAAGAAACGGAAGCTTGAGCAGAAACTGCACCGGAGGACCAAAGTGTGGAAGCGAGATAATAGCATGTTCACGAGTGACTCGTGCAAGCTCAGAAAGTGCTTGGGCACATCGATCAAACGGAAGGTGTTCTAGAACCTCAAAAGCCACGACGCAGTCGACAGATTCTTCCGGAAGAGGAATATTCTCAACACTACCAAGGACGTCAGGATGGAGGTCTTCGGCGACATCAAGTGATTGGTATACGATGGTTGTCTGCTGCTTGAGGTATGAACGAAAAACACCATCTCCACCACCGACCTCAAGGATGCTTTTTGGTTTCAGCGCTAATACCTCTCGAATCTGATAATAGTAGCTCGCCCACCGATCAATGCCGACGTATCGGTCAAAACGGTAATGTGATACATCAACTTGTTTTTCAGATGAATTCATAGCAAGAGAGGACCTAGATATTATACAATGCAAGAATCTTTGGAATGAGCTTCGAGAGACTGTGCTCTTTCACAACAAGAGCTCGGAGACTTTCTCCGAGTGTCGTTCGCTCTTCTTTTGACCGAGTAAGCGCCATATGGAGTTTTTGAGAGAGAGCTTCACTATTTCCACCCTCAACCATGAGCGTTGTTGCATGTAGACCCAGAGCAGTACGGAGTCCTTCATTTGAGGTAATAATGGGAATTCCTACTGCCATTGCCTCGAGCACAGCCTTATCAAGACTTCCTGTAGATGAGCAATTGACGAAAACATCAGCTTTTTGAAGATATGAAAGGATTCCGGTGTGCGGAACCGAGCCGATAAAATGCACAATCTCAGAGAGACTCAGTGACGCAACGTGTTCCTGAAGTTCTTTTTGGTATGCCTCGTCTTCAGCGGTGAGAGGGGTGCCAAGAAGAAGAACTTCAATAGATGAGTGCACTTTTTCCAAACCAGCAACAGCAGAAAGAAGTGTGTGAAGCCCTTTTACTCGAGCGATCCTCCCTGTAGTGACAATACGAAACGTGCTATCCGAGGGTTTTATCCCTGGTGCAAAATAGTCAGTATCAATACCATGTCCAATCACGTGAACTTTTTTTGATTTCAATCGGTAGCTTTCTGGGGAGGCAGTGACCACCGCATCAACAAGTTTTTCACCAATACGATGGACCAATGTCATCGACTTATGAACATGCCAGAGCGTCACTGGAATATGCTTGAGTTTCCAATAGAAACCTCCAAGAAGCAGATACTCGGAATTCATATGAACAAACACTGCATCATATGCTCCTTTTAATTGCCATAATCTGCGATAAAAACGCAGAACGTATAGAACGGTGTTCCCTCCTCGTTCCTTACCCAACGAATGCACGCGGACATTCTCGGGGAGATGATGCTCCCCTTCACGCAAACACAGGACCTCAACCTTCTCTACATGCTTGCTAAATTCTTCAACCCAACGATGAAAGAACCCCAGATTAGGGTCACGCTGATCAACAACTTGGGTCACAATAAGGAGTCGCATGGCAGGTAGCGTAGCATTCTTTTCTCCCTATGAGGAGAAGGAGGGGTATGTTATGATTCCCCACGATCATACAACCACTCGGGCAGATGATTTGTTACAGAGTACGAAACCATTGAACACACCAATTTTATGGAAACAATAAAAGACTACAATGGGCGTGATTACAGAACTGTCTGGCAACACCCGAGGGCAAAATTTGAAGATGAAATCGAAACAGGCGTCACGAAACGCCTTCTTTCTCAAGACAACGGCTGGTTTATTGATATCGGAGGAGGATACGGGAGGCTCTACCCCGTACTCAAGAAAGAAGGTCGGAACATTGTGTTTGCCGATTTCGCCATGAATCTCCTTGAAATCGCTGAAAAAGACATTGGGAACAATCCTGACGTCAAACTCGTCGCAGCAAACGCATACTACATGCCGTTCAAGGATTCCATGTTCGACGGTGGACTCTCAATCCGTGTCTTCCATCACATGAGCGACCCGGAAAAATTCATGAGGGAATGCGCACGCATCCTCTCCTCAGGAGGACGCATCATGTTGGAATGGGCGAACAAGAGAAATCTCGGCCGCACCTTTAAGCGTGGAGCTCGAGCCCTTCGTGAAGACCACGAGGAATATGGGGAGCTTCAGTACGGCACGCACCCAAAATTTTTCAAGAAGATTGTCGATCAGGCGGGGTTCATCCTAAACCGAACTCTCGGTGTCGGATTCGTGGCTCGACTCATCACTGAGAAAAACGTTGCCCTCGTCCCATTCTTTTTTCGACCAATCGAGAAGTTCTTAGATGCTGTCTTCGGGACCCGCGATCTCGGACCACTGTGTTTCTCGGACATCCAAAAGACCGGTCAAAAGACCCCTCCGAATACCAGGTCCTTCGAAGAAATCCTCTGTTGTCCGGTGTGCAAGAAGGACGTAAAGACCGTGGACGGCGGGATGGAGTGCACCTCCTGCTCTCGCATGTACCCCAAGAAAGGAAAGATTTACGATTTCCGCTATACCGCGGACGCAAAGCTTGGAAAGTAGCTGTGGAATGACAGAGGTCTTATGTCTTTTCGCACCTTTGTTCGAAATACGGTCATTAGAGCACTGGGGGTCATATCTCACTTGTCCCCAAAAGAGAAGCCGGTGCGGCGTATTATTGCCCTTCACGATATCCCACCAGCACACCAGGCACTTTTCAGACACAAGATGGAATGGCTCAAGAGTCACTGTCATATCGTCTCACTCCCAGATCTCGCTCTTGGGAAGAATCTCGACCCCAAGAAGCTCAATATTGGATTATCGTTTGATGATGGATTCAAAGAGTATGCGACATTCGTCGCTCCTGTCCTCACTGAATTGAGCATTCCTGCGACATTTTTTACGCCTTCTGGAGCGCTTGATATCTCAGGAGAGGCGGCGGCGCGTTTCTCGAAAGATGGCCTCCGTCGTAGTACGACGTTTGAGTTTATGACCCGAGACGAGCTCAGGGAGCTCTCTCAGAATCCACTGTTCATTATCGGCGGGCACACCATGCACCACAAAGACGTCGCAACTCTCGATAGTAAGGGACTCAACGAGGAGATCATAGAGGACAAGAACGCACTTGAGCAAATCACCGGAAAACCCGTGGAATGGTTTGCGTACCCCTTCGGGAGCATTGCGAACATCAGCGCAGAAGCAATCAGAACAATCGACAAAAGCGGGTACATCCATGCGTTCAGCATTCTCCCTTCATTTTGGAAAAAGAAGGACCATCCGTACCTCGTAGGACGCGATAGCCTCTCGGTCTTGGATTCTGACGAGCTCTGGGATTCATGGCTCAAAGGGGGATACGATACCATGACCGCACTGAAACAGTATGCAAGGCGCCAAACTCTTATGGCGCAATTAAAAAATTACATATCCTTTCCGTAAACACCTTCAAGGAGATCGAGGTTTTTCCCTGAAGATTTTAAATATTGGTTATTTTTCTGTACGAGCGCTTGGAGAACCTCTTTGCCAAAAAGATCTCCGACGTGCGCATTATACTCTCGTCGAAACGCTTCAAAATCCTTAATGAAGCAATGCCCCCCTGCTCCTCGACCTCCCTGGTGAACAGGGTTTAAATGTGTAGATCCAATACGGGGGTCTGCTGCAAGAGCCTCTTGAATAACAGACCAGTCGGCTCCATGCTTTTGCGCAAGATCATAGAGCATGTTGGTATACACGACTTTAACATAAAACCAGCAATTTCCTCCATACTTCACAAGTTCTGCCTCTTTCGCACTTAAGACACTCGCATAAGGAGCTTTGGGGAGTATGTGTAATACTGCCTGTGCCTTTTGCTCACTCTCGATGGTCTTTTGTGGAATGCCGATAATATTGCGATCTGGGTGTGCAGCATCATATGCTGCCGTTTTTTCTGTTAAAAATTCTGGAGAATGAAACACAAAACGGTCGGGATACATTGCTTGGATCGATTCTGTCGTTCCGGGGAGAATCGTCGATTTAATAACAGCAATCTTCCCTTTTCCGACAAGAGAAATAGCTCCTCGGATAATGGAATCATCAAACCCTTTTGGCGTTGTGGGAGTCGGAACAGCAATAAAGACGATATCGCATTCTGAGATGTTGTCTTTATTTTTTACGTACGCCTCCTCGAGGGCATAGCGTACAACGGTATATCCTCGTTTTTCAAAATCATCTGCATACGCTTTCCCAACAAATCCTTGCCCAATAAATCCAATCTTCATATATGGTTGTGAATGATCCGATAAATAACGCCCCCGAGCTTTCGTTGGTCATGACGAATAAGCGTCCGAGCCAACACATCCCCTTTTTGTACCTTCCTTGGTGTTCCAATAATATCTTCACCAATCACCATCCTCCCTTTCAATCTCCGATCCTTAATAAATGGAACGGGCTCACCTTCATCTGCGTATCGTCGAAGAAGTGATGCGGGGGGAACTGTTGTATTGTAGAGGACCGTATCAAAAACTTTTCCTCCGATTTTTTCTTCAAGCACACTCACATGGTCTGCAACGTGAAAGTGGTCAGTGTGCCCATGTTTATTCATCAAGTTCACCACGAAGAGCTTTTGGGCTTTCGAAGAACGCACGGCTTCAGCAATACCCGGGACAAGCATGTTCGGAATCAGAGATGCATACATATTTCCGGGCCCCATAATAATGACATCGGCGTCACGAATTGCGCGAATGGCTTTTGGGTTTGCTTTTGGTTTAGGACGTAAATAAATATCTTCAATGCCAAACCGTGAAAGAAGCTGGTATGAACTGAGATTTTTCTCACCTTCGAGAATTTTGCCATTCTGAAG
>CAYPEZ010000018.1:0-9412 GCA_964409985.1 uncultured Candidatus Saccharibacteria bacterium | reverse complement strand
GTTTTGCAATCAGCTTAACTTGAGTAAGCGTGACAGGAAGCACGGTGCCTTTAATATTCAGAACGTGACCCGCCCAATCAATAGCGTCATTCAAACTTCCAGTAATTTGCTCAAGTGTTGAAAGAAAAAGATTTCCAAATGTGTGACCCTTGAGAGAACCACGATCAAAGCGGTGAGCGAAGAGCTTTCGCATCACACTAGGGGCATCTGAGAGTGCAACAAGACATTGGCGAAGATCTCCCGGAGGGAGGACACCAAATTCATCCCTAAGAACGCCTGTAGACCCACCGTCATCAGCCATGGTGACAATCGCTGTCAGGTCGACTGGATGAGAACGGAGCGCTGAGAGAACAGTATATGTCCCTGTCCCTCCGCCAATGACAACCACTCGAGTGTGTGCTGGGATTGACTTAGGTGTTCGCGACGATGTGTGAGGCATGTTGGTAGGCTAAAATCCAGCTTTCCTGATGTAACTTCATGGCCTTCTCAGTAGTCACAAGCATGTTTGCAGATATTTTTGCGCCAGCTTCAAGCCTGGTCCTGAGATCTTTATCAGAAAGAATGCGCACAATTGCCTCAGAGAGGCGGTCGGCATCTTCTGGAGGAACAACAAGCCCGCTATGCTCGTGGACAATAACCTCCCCCGCGCAACCTGTATCAGTCATGACAACAGCTTTCCCATGGCTTATGGCCTCACAAGACAAAAGACCCCACCCCTCAAACCGCGATGGAACCACAATCACGTCTGCCGCTTTCAAATATGCTGCAACATCTCTCACCCAAGGCACGAACCTCACAGATCCAGAAAGCTCTAGTTGAGCAACACGTCGTCGAAGAGCGTGTTCTTCTGGGCCACTGCCAACAATAAGAAGGAGTGCGCTCGGTCGAGCAAGGACAACATCGCGCATCGCTTCAACGAGTACATCAAATCCTTTTTCATAAGAGAGACGCCCCATTCCCAAAATAATTTCTCCAAATTCTTTATAGGACGCTCGGAGATGAATCTTGCTTGGTTCAACATGGGCTGGGTCTGAAACAATAGGAATCACATGAATACGCTTTTCGTCTCTTTTGCGCAGGATAACAGCACGTCTTGCTCTCTCAGAAACCACACGGAAGGCATCGGCACGTGGAGCAAGAAACCGAAAAATCATGTCGCGAAGGCGATTTTTTCTTGACTCTTTCCATAGCCGTGCATCTGGATCAGTGTGAAGCTGCAGATGGAGCGCTATGCCAGTTCGACGAGCAATAAAATATGCAACGAGACCTGATTCAAAAGGGTCTTGAGCTGAGACGACCCATTGCCTATTTGGCTCTCTGCGAACAATCTCGCACCCCTTCTTGTACGCTCGAAAAAGTGAGACAAAAACATTTGGATGACATACATCAGTTGCTATACTCCGATCACTCAAGGTCGAAACTCGTGCTGATCCGCCTTTCCCATAACAAATGGTGTCATATCGAGACAGCATACTTGCATATTGAAGCGCCCGTCGTCGAGCTGGAGTGTCGTCATGGAGCCCCATCTCGGTTCCTATGACGAGAAGTGCCACTGTGCTAGAATCGGCCTTATGAGAGCTTATCTCTTCCGATTTCTTGCGTTCAGTGGTATTCACGTGTTGTTTCGGTTTTTTCATCGTCAAAAGATAACTATTCTCCTCTATCATGGGGTTGCTCCAGCACGTGAGACAGGGATCTATAACTATCGTGGAAAGTTTATTGACCCTCTCGTCTTTGCCCGACAGATGGAATATCTGCGCCGAAAGTATACCATTCTTCCTCTTGAGGAAGCTATAAGTCGAATGGAGGACGGGACCTTACCCCCTTACACACTCGTGATGACATTTGATGATGGATATCAAAATAATTATACCTACGCATTCCCTGTGCTCAGAGCACATAGCGTTCCAGCAACGGTATATATCACAACAGACTTTGTTGATAAGAAAAAACCATTGTGGGTTGACCGTCTTGAGTACGCTATCGGTATGGCTCCTCAAGGAAAAGATATCTCCAAAGAAGAGAAAATCTCTACCGATATTGCATTACGACAAAAACTTAAATCCTACTCCACGACAAAAAGAGAAGAGAAACTTTCAGAGCTGGAGGAAGGTGCTGGAATACTGTTAAAAGACTTTACCGGAGAAGCAATGGTCTATGCCCCACTATCTTGGGAAGAGTGCCGCATGATGAGGCCATGGAGAATTGCATTTGGAGCACATACGTGTTCCCATCCCATTCTTTCGAAGATTCCACTTCTTGAAGCACGCGAAGAAATAAGAGAGTCTCGAAAGATCGTGAGTGATGCCCTCGGAGGGGTATCGCCTATTTTTGCATATCCCAACGGGCAAGATGGAGATTTTACCAAAGAAACACGGACCATCCTTCGAGAACTCGGATTTCGTGGAGCCCTAACGACAATTCCGGGAGTAAATTCCAAAAAAACAGATCCGTTCACTCTCAAAAGGATCTCCATGGACAAAACCGAGGATTGGGATATATTCCTCCTGACAACCTCTGGTGTATTAGGCTGGTTATCTACCCTGAAACACATTATTACAAAGAAATAAAGGCTCTATGAGTACGGATACGAAACGGGACGAAGTAAGATGGTTTAACGATGTGAGTACGTCTTATCGAAAGGAATACGAACGAGAAACAACAGACGGGTACTCTTTTCGAATGCGCCGCGAAAAAGTTCTCGGGCTTATTCCCAACGAGGGAAAAGGAAAGAAGATCCTTGATATTGCATGCGGACCAGGAATTATGATCAACGCTCTCCGACAGAGAGGTTATCAAATCACAGCAGTCGATGCTGCGCCTGAAATGGTTGCACGTGCGAAGGAAGAACACAAAGAGGGCTCCGATCTCACCATTGAGGTTGGAGATGTCTATTCACTCAAATACCCTGATGCATCTTTCGATGTGGTGACGGCAATGGGTCTTGTTGAATACCTCGCTGATGAACCAAAAGCATATAAAGAAATAGTACGTGTGCTCAAACCAGGAGGAATCGTAGCGATCAGCTATCCATATCTTTTTTCGCCTTGGCGACTCATAGGAAGACTTGTCATGTTTGTCACATGGCCGATTCGAAAACTACGAAATATCCTCTTAAACACTCGTGGTCACTACATCACACACCGCGAATACACGGTGAGAGAAGCTCGTCATGTTTTGGAGATGCATGGGGTGACGCCCAATCGAGTGTGGTTCTATAATTTTAAACTTATCCCATGGCCACTTGATCAATGGTTTCCTCGATTGACCGTGGCTCAGTCAGCACTCTTTGAGCGATTTGACTCTACCCCACTGAGATGGCTCGGCACAGCGTTCAACCTTCGAGGAATCAAAAAATCGTAGGTCTCGTGGCGAGAGCTAGGAACTCTTGAGCGATGTCGGTATATGAATGCGTGTAATGAATTTTCGACAGCGCATCTTGGCATTGTGCATATGTTTCTTCACGACACATTGAAATAATCGCCTGAAGAATCTCCTCTTCATTTTCTGGATCAATAAAAAACCCTGCTCCGGGAAGCCGTTCAACGATTCCAGTGTGTTTTGTCATGATAAATGGCTTCCCTTCTCGAATCCCATCAAGAATCACATTCGGACTAACATCTGAAAATGACGGGAGGATCATCGCATAGCTTTCTCGAACTTTTCTCATCAATTCAGCATGAGAAATACCTGTAACACACTCGAGTCGAGCTGGTATCCCCTTCTGTGTTACACGCTCAAACACCCGAATAAGCAAAGGGAGGTTTTTTAAAGTAATGGGTCGGCCAGCCCAAAGAAATATTTTTTCTTCCTTCGAAGTCTGTGGCGGTGAAGCTGAAAAAGACAGATCATAAGCATTTTCAATCAAAACACTTTTTTCTTCAGGAACTTCATAAGGGAGTTTCCAGAGATCCTTTTGCCAGGATGTTGTATACACAACGTGGTCAACAAAACGAAGAAGAAGCTTCTGTAGTCGAAAAATGAGACGCTCTTTCCACGAAAACTCGAGGTGTTTCTGGTAAAATCCCGGGAGCGTTACAGGCTGTTTTGTTCGCTCGACATATGATTCCCAAAGGAAATCTCCTCCGATTCTGACCATACTTCTTTTGCCAAAGCACCGAGCTGCCAACACAGACGGAAGACCAGTACTGATCGTGTCCAACGCAATAACAAGGTCAATCCTTGGCATAAGAAAGAGTGCTCGAAAAAACACCACCAGATGTCTCATACCAAATGGCATAGCGTGTTCAAGTGATCCATACGTCAGCACAGTGACTGAATGGCCTAATGATTCAAACGCCTTTTTGAGAGACACAGCATACTGTGCCGGCCCCCCGATCTTAGGAGGATAAATGCCTGTTGCGATAAGAATTCGCATAGTAATTACAACTTATCATTTCCCCAAAATCTCTCCAACTCGATCGACAACCTCTTTCAGGTTCATTTTTGACTTCACCAAAAAGTCTATTGCTCCAAGCGCTCGAGCGGTCTCAATATCCTGATCTTGAGCATAATTAGAAAAAATAACGACTGGCACATGCTTTAACCGTGGCTCCCTTCGCATTTCTCTCAGCACATCGAAACCATTTATTCCAGGCATAATGACATCCAGAAGAATAAGATCTGGTGCAGCTCCTTCCCCCAGCAGACGGAGACACTCATGCCCATCGGGGGCATGCATTGTTTCATATCCCGCTTTCTGGAATTTTTTTACTGCGAGTGAAGAAAGTATGTCATCATCTTCTACGATCAGAATTGTCCGTCGCCCCCCTTGAGACGTTTTTGACTCGTCTGGTGCAAGAACAGCGTGAATTTGGGTAATGATTTCCGCTGGGTGGAAGTCTGCTTTTACCAAATATGCCTTCACCCCTGGATGCTTTGTTAGTCGATCAATATCATCTGGTTGACCCGAGTTGGATATCACGACAACAGGAATGCGTGAGAGATCGCTATCTTTTTCTGCAACTTCAAGAATTTCTTCTCCCCGCAGTCCTGGCAGTGTGAGGTCTAGAAGAAGCAGGTCTGGCTGAAGAAGCTTTAATCTCCGAAGGCCGTCCTGTCCATTTTTTTCCCAAGTAGCTGCGTACCCTGCTTCAATCAGCTTCCTCATAAGGGTTGAACCGAGGGTTTCGTCGTCTTCAATAAGGAGAATGTGTTTTACTGTTGTGTTCATACGATGGTTATCCCTTCATGAATGGAGCGTCTTCATTTGGAAGAGTCACAATGAAAGTTGTTCCTTTCCCTTCTACGCTCTCAAACCGCAAACTCCCATGATGACGCTCAATGATTGTTTTTGCGACATACAGTCCTAAACCGGTTCCATCAGTAACTGTCTTTACCGCATTGTCTGCACGGAAAAACTTTGTAAAAATGTTTGCTCTCTGTTTTTCTGGTATACCAATCCCCGAGTCAGCAATACTTACCTCAACAAAATGTTCTTTCTGTGTGAGTGAAACTTGAATAGTTCCTGTGCGGGGGGTATATCGAATAGCGTTTTCTAACAAATTCTGGAAGACATCTCTCAATTTTTCTGCATCACCAAGAACAGTTCGATGCTCAGGGATGGGCGAAAGATTTAAGTGTACGCCCTTTTCTTGAGCGGTCTTCCCAACCTCCTGCACAAGTCCCGAGAGAATGTCACCGGGGAGGACTGGAACAGAAACAAATGTCGCTTTTCCACTCTCGATGCGTGTCACGGTGAGCATGTCTTCAATAAGACGGATCATGCGTTCGTTTGATTGTGACGCTTTTTCAAACAATTCACGTTGCTCTGGTGTCACAGTTCCCGCATCTCCATCAAGGAGAAGAGAGAGTGTCCATTTAATTGCTGATAGCGGGGTACGGAGCTGGTGCGCAGCGACAGAAATAAATTCACTTTTGACAGAGTCGAGCTCTTCGAGACGCTCTGTCGCACGCGTGAGAGCGACATCTCGGCGAATGAGCATCTGGGCACTTTCATCTAGTTCGTGTGTGAGAGAATCAAGTGTAGTAAGCTTCTCGTTTAATTCTTTTGTTCGCTCTGCAACAGTTCCTTCAAGTGAGGTTGTGTATTTTTTAAGCGCAGAAGACATCTCATTAAACGCACTTGCAAGCTCTCCCAATTCATCATGCGATCGAATTGCAACTTTTGCACCATAATCCCCACGCGCAACTGAGGCGACACTCTCTCGAAGAATTTCCAGAGGCGAGGTAATCATACGTGCAAGAAACATAGCAAGTAATACACCCAAAAATAGTACGATGACTTGTGTTGTGAGGAGCTGTCGCATCGCCTGGTCAAGGAGACTTTGCTCGAGATTGAGTGCGGTTCGAGTCTCTTCTTCAATGAGACGTGCAGAAACATCGATAGTAGTGCGCGCCTCATCAAGAGCAAGCAGTGCATTAGAAAGATCGTCTGGCGATGGCGCTGGGGCTTTTTGAGATAAACGCATTAATTCCCCTGTCGCCTGGCGAACAATCTCCTCAAAGAGGGCTATATCTTTCTCCTCGCCAAACGGAGGTCGTTCCAGCACGAGGGCGAGATCTTCTTCTAACCGACGTGTCAATACAGTGATTTCTTCGGCAGAAACGTGTTCAGACTCCTTCGTGAGATGAGAGGCAAGAATATTCAGTGTCGCACGCATTTCAGCAAAGGTTTGAATATTCTCAATTCGTGGAGCCATCGCTTCCACAACGGTGTTTACGGTCTTCAGTTCACCATATGTGCCATACCCAAGAAATAACGAAAGCAAGAGAATTGCCGTAAACCCGATGAAGATCTTGATGTAAATTGATGATGAAAGTGAGCGAAGTTTTTGAATCATAGACAGTATTATCCAATCGCAAGAACAACAAGGGACTCATTTTGAAACGTAACCCCGGTCTCATCCATAGGGGCAAACTCTCCATATCCATACATACACAATAATGGAACGTGACTCCCCAGGGCATCTGACACAGCAAGAATTTCTTTTTGTGATTCTTTCCCCAACAACTTTCTCCTAGCCATAGAACTCACCATAATCGCAGCCTTGGGTGATTTTGTTCCGAGTGCGTGCTTTGCTCGAGACCCTGCTCTGCTTGCGGCAGCGAACATAGCGTCTTTTGAGCCCAGAAGGAGGCGAACTGAGGCACCTACAGGGATTTCTGCCCCACACAAAATTCCTCCACCTTCATCCACAGAAAGCGGGGCGCGAACAAGAACTGTCTTTTCTCGAACTATGCCAAGAGGATACATGAGAGCGAGACGACTCATGGCTTCCTCGCGAACTTCATGTGCCATGTCTCCAAAATATTTTTCATACATACTGAATGCCGGTTTCCCATCAAGCTCCATCAGAAGTGCTCCCTCTGCTTTGGTTGCCGTCATGGGTATACCAATAGTTCTCCATCCATGCTCTGCTGCCACACCAACTGCTACCCCAGAAATCCCTAGAGCAACTGCACTGTCCGTAAACACTTCTGAACCTGCAAACTGTTGCGTTCCTCGAAAAGCCATCCCGTCTCCAGCAAATCCGCCCAAGATGTTATGAATGGGAAACTCCTCCTTGAGTGTTTCAGTAATGAGAGAACCACTCCCCGCAAGCCCGTCAAAGAAGGTCAGTACCCCAGAGAGCTGTGCGAGCGGGGACTGTAAGCGTAGATTTTCTGCTACTGCTTTCACGATAGCTGTCTCATTATTATGAACACCTGTCGCATGCGTAGAGACAAAGTTTTTTTGTGAATCACCAGCGATACCCATCAGCACTCCTCCATCATCAAATAACTCCTCGCGTGTACCATGACCTGCAGTTGTGCAGCCAATAAGCTGTGTCTCTGGGAAGACAGAGCGTACTCCGAGGAGAAATTTTTGTGTATCAATGTGCCCGGCACAAAAAAGCATAAGCACATGCGGAACAGCGTTCCCCAGCGAACTCGCAACGTCACGCGCAGCGCTCTCTCCCCCTTTGAACGGGTCTTGATCTTTTCCTTTTCCAATGCCAACAAGGAGCTCCATGATTTCAGTTCCCTATCATTATACATTGCCTATGGCGCTTGTATTGGTGGACAAATGTCGTATGCTTTCCAGATATGATGGACAGAATTAAGAAGTCCAAATTCAAGAAACTTTTTGGCATTCTTTTCATGGTGTATGGGGTTATTGCTCTTGTCACACCATTTACACCAGGATCTTGGCTTTTTTTTATAGGCCTTGAACTTATTGGCGTTCGTCTTGTGTGGGGCGAACGCTTGAAGACTTGGTGGCAGTCAAAGAAGACGACTACTCCTCCTCTTTTGGAAGACTCGAATCCTCAACATCAAACAAAACAACCATCCCAGTAGCGAGGTGCTCGAGGATATGACAGTGAGCCATCCACTTTCCTGGATTCTCCATCGGAATCAAAACGTCTACAGTGTCTCCTGTCTTGATAAGAGCCGTATCCTTCCACACGAGGTTATCGTTAGGAACACCATTGGTCGAAAGAACAAGGAAGCGCTGTCCGTGAACATGGAATGGGTGCTGCATGGGGTGATCACTCTTTGGATCATTGAAAATCCGCACCTTCACCACATCTCCCTTTTGAAACTTCCACAAGACATCGAGGTTATCTTTGGGAATCACTGACGGGCTCGTGGTTGTTGTGTCGACACCAGTCATATCACGCAACACCCATGTCGTTGTCTTTTCTGTCGAAAAAATATTCATTGCACCCATCTGATCTTCCCATTCAATAGGAACTGAAGCATGATTATGCATCATCCCCATTGATCCAGATGTGGAATTCATACTCCCACCCATCATAGAGCCGTGATCGTGGCCATCCGTAGAGGACATTGTTCCTCCTCCCATCATTTGTTGCATGATCTTTGCCATATCAACCTTCACGGTCATCGTGAGAAGCTTATCTGGTGGAGTATTGAGATATGAGCGATACGCATCTAGGGATTGCGCATATGCATCATCCTTTCGAAGCGTTCGAAACTCATTCGCATACGACGTTTCAACTGCCCCCTGGCTCACATCCACAGTCACAAGTGAATATGTTTTTTCTCCTTGGCCAGGATTATGAATGAACGAATACGACTTTGGTAATTCCCAAAGGACATCAACAATCGCACGTTCACTTGGAGAAATGATTATTTGGTCTGCATATGTTTCCTTTTCGTACCGTCCGTCATCAGAGCCAACGAGTTTCATTTTTGCCCCCGGAAGTGTCAGTGCGAACGTTCGTGTATTTGCGGTATTTGTAAAATAATACCGAACGACTTCCCCTGATGTTGCCGTTAAGTGAATCGATGGTTCTCCATTGATAAACATCGTGTTTCCATAACGACCCATGAGCGCATGTGTTGCGTAATTTGGGCTGTGAGGGGCAATGACCCCATCTTCCATAAGTAAGTCGTCGAGAGCAATATTCTCTTCTCGATTTACAGGAGGCCAATAGGATGGATC
>CAYPEZ010000017.1:16127-19276 GCA_964409985.1 uncultured Candidatus Saccharibacteria bacterium | reverse complement strand
ACCTGTATTACATACATATCAATTGCCGTATCAAAACTTTGGTTAGTTCAAGCGGCATTTCCACCGTGCGTCGTGTGCATTCTCGACGCACGGTTTTTTATTACCATGACTTTACGGGGGCAATGAGTTTTGGTAAGGTCACCGCATGACATTTCATGCAATTACTGATTGGAAAACCATACGAACACTTGCTTCAGACAACTGGCGCTCTGGGCTCACAGTGGCGCTTATCTCTGTCCCACTTTCTATTGCTCTCTCGATTGCCTCAGGGGCAGGGCCACTCCCCGGCCTCATCACAGGAATATGGGCAACGCTCTTGGCAAGTTTCTTTGGAGGAAGTAACTACAACATTATTGGGGCTGCTGGAGCACTGACAACAACACTTTTTGCTGCAACTCTCGTTGCTCCATTTGGGATGGCAGCGCTTGTCCTCCCACTCCTCGCTCTTTTGGTAGGAATCATGATTTTTGTCATATGGCTTCTTAATGCTGACCGCTTTTTGTACTACATTCCCTCAAGCGTGATGTATGGCTTCGCTGGAGGTGTGGCATTTCTTATCGCAGCATCACAGTTATTTGATGCGACAGGCCTTTCCTCACTTAAACGAACAGGGACATTCTTGGGAGACATTGGGCTCTTTTGGGCACACAAAGCTGAGGTAGATCACGGAACGATTGGAGTATTCCTTATTTTTATTGCTCTCATTATTCTCATCAAGCGTTTTATTCCAAAAATTCCTGCCGTAATCCCGATCTCCATCCTCGGCATTATTTTTGGTTTTGTAGAGAGTCGCTTCATTTCAAGCATTGATGTCATGACACTCGGAGATAAATTTGGTTCATTCTCTGGCGCCCTCTATGCCCCTGGACCATGGCCATACATCACTCAAATGCTTGCGACCCCCAGTGCGATCATCCCTCTCATAAAAATTTCAGGTGTTGTTGCTCTTATTGCGGTCCTAGAGACATTGATTACAGCAAAAATTGGGGACAAAATTACCCGAACACAATCCTCTGCACGCCAAGAGCTTTTTGGACTTGCGCTCGCAAACATTGGAAGCGGAGTCATGGGAGGACTTCCTGCGACAGGAGTATTTATCCGCACAGGAGCAAATATTAAGGCAGGGGCTACCCACCGCATGTCTGGAACCATTGCAGGATTGGCAACAGCAGTTATTGCACTCCTCGTTCTCCCATTCTTTTCATATATTCCTATGGCTGTCATTGCTGCTATTTTGATGAATACAGCCATCGGACTCATTGAAGTTCACCAATTTAAAGAATTTTGGATACACGAGCGTCTGAGTTTTTTTGTTGCACTTATTGTTGTTTTTGTGACGGTATTTGAAGACGCTGGGGTCGGTGTACTTATTGGATCTTTCATTGCTCTTCTTCTCTTTGCTGATCGTATTAGCCACGGGAGGTTTGACCTCATTGTCAATTACACAAATGGCCACAAAGAAGAGTACCGTGGGGAACGCACACTTCATTTACCACACGACAAGCAGATCGAGGTCGTGACATATAGTATCGCCGGTTTTTTGGGATACATTGACAATGCGCAACACGCAGCGAACCTCAGACATCTTTCACGCTTACACAACGTTCACGCAGTCATTATTCGCTTACGAGATCTTTTCTCGATTGATATCGAAGGGACTCAAATGTTGGAAGAGGCCATTGCGGAGCTTCGTCGGCACAAAAAGCCTGTCTATCTTTCATCTGCCAACGCAGTCATGATCACCCATTTGAAGAAAATGGATGGTATTCGCGCATTAATCGACGATGGATTCCTCTACCCCAAGACGAGCCTAGCACTCGAACATTTCAGACAAAAGACACGCTAGAGATGTCTTATCCTTTCGGACGAAGTGTTGGGAAGAGAATAACCTCACGAATGTTTTCAACATTCAAGAGAAGCATCATCAAGCGATCGATTCCGATCCCCACACCACCGGCAGGAGGCATACCATGCTCAAGAGCTTCTAAAAAGTCTTCATCCATTTGTTGCGCTTCTTTGTCTCCCGCTCCGCGGTTTTTTTCTTGTTCTTCAAATCGTGCCCTCTGATCAAGAGGATCATTGAGTTCTGAAAATGCCTTAACGAGTTCAACGCCACCAACGTCAAGTTGAAACGCATCAACAAGACGTGGGTTGTCGTCTTTTCGTTTTGCGAGTGGAAGGTACTCGACTGGATAATCAGTAATAAACACTGGCTGTATCAGCTGAGGCCGAATATGGCGTTTATAGATCGTATCCATGATTTTCATCATCGAGTCTCCTTTCTCTATCGTCACACCAAGCCTTCCCGCTTCTCGTACCCATCCTTCAAAATCGAGTTTCTCTGGATCTTTTGTCTGAACATATCCACGGAATAGTCCGAATAAAGTGACTCGAGCAAAAGGCTTTTCGAGACGTATCACAGCATCACCGTGAGGGATTTCTTCTTTCCCAAAGACATCTTGAACAAGACGCTTAAAAAGGGACTCTACGAAAGCCATTTGGCTAGCGGCATTTTCATATGCTGCATAAAACTCAAGCATGGTGAACTCAGGATTGTGGGTGGTATCAATCCCTTCATTTCGAAAATTTCTGCCTATTTCATAGACCTTAGGGAATCCACCGACCAGCAATCGCTTCAAGTACAGTTCAGGAGCAATACGCATAAAGAGATCCATATCAAGCGCATTGTGATGAGTTTGGAATGGCTCTGCATTTGTCCCTCCTGGAATCATTTGCATCATTGGCGTCTCCACTTCAAGATAGCCAGCCTCATCAAGAATCGCACGAATGCGTGAAATTACTTTTGATCTAAGGACAAAGCGCTGTTTTACATCTTCGCTTGAAAGCGTATCAAGATATCGTTTGCGAAAACGCTCTTCGAGATCTTGGAGCCCATGCCATTTATCTGGAAGCGGAAGTAATGCCTTGCCTAAGAGGGTCCAATCTAAGACCAGGAGACTCTCGACTCCACGTTCTGTCACAAAAAGTTTTCCACGAGCTTCAATGAAGTCAGCCATATCAACAGTGTCTCGAAAAAGAGAGAAGCGTTCTTCGGCGATATCCCCTTTACGAAAAACAATCTGAAAGCGTGCAGATCCGTCATCAAGATCCACAAAAGCAATAGCTCCTTGCCCACGGATAGACATCAC
>CAYPEZ010000017.1:0-16117 GCA_964409985.1 uncultured Candidatus Saccharibacteria bacterium | reverse complement strand
GCGCCCTTGGAGTACAGCATCCTGACCAAGAAGGTCTTGGAAGCGGTGTTTGATATCTTGAATAGAAGCTTGGGGACGGATACCTATCGGATATGCAGAAGCACCCGAAAGCTTATAGTGCTCGAGTTTTTTAATTCGTTCAGTACGAAGTTCTTCTTTCCCTGCCACGAATGTGAGTGTACCGTGAGATGGAGGATTATTCAATCTCTACGAGCGTACCATGCTGTTCCCCTGTTGGAGTTGAGAAAGAAAATGAATCTCCTTTTCGCTTTCCAACAAGTGATTCACCGAGGGGAGACTTATTTGAAATCTTTCCTTGAGAGACATCGGCTTCTTCACTCCCAACAATTGCGTATGAGATTTTTTTACCACCACGATCAATGGTAACTTTTGAGCCAATGCCGACAGTGTCCTTTTTCCCTTTACTTACTATTTGAGCATTCTTTAAAATTTGCTCAAGCTCCATGATGCGCTCTTCGAGACCCGCCTGCTCTTCTCGAGCCGCATGATATTCAGCATTTTCAGAAAGGTCACCGAGCGCCTTTGCCGCTTCAAGTTTCTCAGCGATTTCCTTGCGACGAACGTGCATCAGGTGTTCAAGTTCCTTTTGTAATTCCTGATATTTCTCTTTGCTCACGTACTCTTTTTGTTCTGCCATAGTGGGACCAATATACCTGAAAAAGCACCTCTGGTCAATGGACTCATAAATAACTCTCTGGGTCAAGATATCCGTTTCTTGGTGAGACGGGAATCTTGTATACAGCATTTTTACAGGAGGAGGACGGAAGTGAATCAACACGCACCGCCGCAGAAGCAAATACGGTAAAGTGAAGATGTGGTCCAGTGGAATACCCCGTATTTCCACTATACCCAATAGTCTGACCTGGGACGACCTGCTCACCCTTTCCGACACGTATAAGTTCTAGGTGTCCATAAAGCGTCGATAGCCCGTTGTTGTGTCGAATAAGGACCCATCGTCCATACGACGCACCACGACACGTAAGGTCCGTATCACCAGTATCAACGACTACCCCACTCGCAGCACTCAGGACCGGAGTCCCGACAGTAGCTCGAAAATCAACGCCGTTATGCGTTCCTGTTGTATAAAGACGTTTTGCCGACTGTGATGATCCAAAGTGTTGCGTAATAAATACAGAAGCAAGCGGCCAGGATAGTGCCTTGGTTCCTACCTTAGGAATACTTTGAGGATCTAGTTCGTATCGAAGTTGATTTTCATAATCTTCTACTTCACGTGCAAATTGCTTAATACGTTCTTGTTTCTCGGTGAGGAGTTTCTTGTAATTTGCCTCTTTATTTTTTGTCTCGTCGAGGAGTGTCGCTTGTTCTTTTCGTTTGGCGTCAGCAATACGTTTTTGATCTTGAATACGAGAGTTCAGATCAAGAAGATCTTTTTTTGCTATTTCGGCTTCTTCTTTTTTTCGTCCTAGTTCCGCTTGCAGAATCTTCAGATCGGATATTTGTGTAGATACTTCTTCCTTTAGTCGAGTCAGCTGGTCTGCATCAGTGAACAGTGTCGACATAGACTCATTCGCAAACAGGAGTTCAACGAGTGTCTCTTGAGAAAACTCATGGAGAAGACGGATCATTTTCCCGACCGCCTCTTTAGATCGATTAATGCGTATTTCTTTGTCTTTCATTTCAATCCCGAGTTCTTCGATTGACAACGATGTGGTATCAATTTTCCTTTGCGTCAAA
Organism: uncultured Candidatus Saccharibacteria bacterium; assembly: GCA_964409985.1. GTDB lineage: Bacteria > Patescibacteriota > Minisyncoccia > Phycocordibacterales > UBA6899 > CAYPEZ01. The sequence continues at coordinate 14,401 of CAYPEZ010000017.1, read as the reverse complement.
GCAATATCAGTGCTCAATTTTTTTCTTGTGGCATCAATGGTTTTTACTGCTGTCTGGAGCGTTTTCTTTTCTCCTTGGGCTGTCTCGAGATCACGTTGGTGTTGTTTTACCTCTTCTTCAAGCTGCTGAATTTCTTGTTGCTTCGAGATGATCTGTGTTTTGAGCTCGATTTGGCGGTCAGTTTGAGCAAAGGCAACCCCCACCCCAAAGAGGCTTCCAACCACAGCAATAGCTCCAATGCTCAAAAAGAGATTAAGGTGCTGACGAAAGGAGTTTTTGTGCATTCTCGAGACGACGAATTGATTCATGTTTCCCTAGTATATATGCCAAGAAGAAAGGATCTGGTGACTTATCCCGACCAGACAGCGCATACCGCATCGGCCAGAGAACGTTTTTTCTCCCTTTTTCATCCGCATAATTCATCACAAGTGCTTTTATGGCGGTATCAGTCCATTCTTCATGTTTTGACAAAAGCTCAACCACATGTGCGAGATGGATTTTTGTCTCATGCGCATCAAGTGTCTCTTTTGCCAAAAGCCCGACTTGAGAAATTTCATTGAGCGAAAAGAGGTAATCAAACTCTCCGTCATCGGAGAGTTTCAGCACGTCAGCACGCTTCACCATACTGTGCTGAAGTATAGTAACCATGTAGGTTAAAAACGCTTCTGTAAGTGCTCCGTGCTTCTTTTCTAGTGCTGTGGTAAAGGGCTGCATATACATCATAAAATTTTCCCGAGACATCCTTTTGATATATTCCGCATTAAACCAATCGAGCTTTTCAAGATTAAACACCGCAGCTCCTTTTTGGAGTTTTCCAAATGAAAATTCTTTAACTAGTTCTTCTTTGGTAAAAAATTCACGATCATCCCCAGGGTTCCACCCTAGAAGTGCGAGAAAATTCATCACCGACTCCGGTAGGTACCCCTCATCTCGATATTCTGTAAGAGCACGTGCTCCCTTACGTTTTGAAAGCTTGGTGCGATCAGGCGAAAGGATGAGAGGTAAATGCACATATTCAGGTCGTGAGTACCCTAAGGCGTCATAGAGAAGTAGTTGGCGCGGAGTATTTGCAATATGATCTTCCCCGCGAATAATATGTGTCACCCCCATTTGCGCATCATCAACAACCACCGCTAGGTGAAAAAGTGGTTCCTGTACGTTTTTTGCAATCACAAAGTCACCGAGATCACTCGTATTCATCGTGATGGACCCGCGTAACACATCTGTGAATGTCACCACTGTGCCTGGATTTTTAAAACGAACAATTTCTTTGATTGTACCTGAACCATCTTTTGCTTCTTCTCGTGAGACATATGCCTTTTCCTCTGCAATCAACTTCTCTAGCGCTGCGGTGTGTTCATAAAGCCTGTCGCTCTGACGATAGAGCTCATCGTACTCGATCCCTAGCCATTCGAGGCTTTCGAGAATATTTTCCTCATAGACTTTTTCTGAGCGTTCGCGATCGGTATCCTCAATCCTCAGAATAAATTTTCCATTCTGTTGACGAGCATACAAGTAGGAGAAAATCGCCGTACGATAGTTCCCGCTGTGAAGCAGTCCTGTGGGACTCGGAGCAAAACGTGTAACAATATTTCGTGTATTATCCATGTGATTTTCCGATAGAAAGTAGGAGGGCTGCGATTTTTTCAGCTGCGTCTGGGTGAGCAAATGTTTGACACCCTGCTCTCATTTTCTCAAGAGTTTCTGGGTGTGCGAAAGAGTCGTCAATGAGATGATAGAGAATCTCAGGTTTGAGATTTGCCTCTTCGACAACAACACACGCACCCGTTCTTGCATAACTGTATGCATTTTCTTTTTGATGATCTTCTCTTGCGATTGGAAGCGGGATCAGGATCGATGGAATCCCCCACAGGGCAAATTCGAAAATTGAAGATCCTGATCGTGCAATAATAAGTTTTGCGACCGCAGCAGCATTCCGTAATATTTCCTCAGGCAGATATGAGTAGAGACGATATCGATCGGGGTACGAGCTCTCCTTGAGTATTCCATCTGTGCGCGTCTTCATCCACACATGATGCTTTTCTCCGCATTGATGGATGACTTGGAACTGATTGAGCAGCTTCGGAAGAATATCAACGATGGTTTCGTTGATGCGCTCAGAACCTTGAGATCCTCCAATAATGACGATGGTGGGGATATTTGGGTCGAGCTGCAACATCTGGTGCGCTGTGTCCTTAGGAAGCACTTTGAGCGCCTCACGAATAGGATTCCCAACAAGAGCAGTGTGATTTGGTCGATTGAAGTACTTGGCAGACTCAGGAAATGCGATAGCAATGGCATCTGCATATGGAGCAATCCATCGATTCACACGGCCTGGGATAGTATCTGACTCATGGATAACGACTGGAATTCGCAAGATGCGCGCAGCAAAGACCGTTGGGAAACTAGCATATCCCCCTTTTCCAAATACCACGTCAGGATAGAGGAAGAAGAGTTTGAATAGAGCCTTGATGACTGCAAAAAATGTCAGAAATTTATCAGTAAAGTTCTTTACTGATGTGTATGTGCGAATTTTGCCTGTCCGAATTTCTTTGTATCGAAGGTTGTTTTTTTGAAGAGCGTCTTTGTCATACGGCGTATCTGAGATGTAATACAACTCAACACCAACGAGGCCCTCTCTGGTTATTTGTATATTGAGGGCTTCCGCAACTGCAATAAGCGGATAAAAATGTCCCCCTGTTCCTCCCCCAGTCAATACAATACGCATAACGATAGTTACAGTATACCTAAAAAAATCTTCTTGTTGAGGCGTTATCTGCGGTAACGAGAAATGCCTAACACTACTCCTACCTCAAAAAGAGCGAGTGCCAACGCTGTCCCACCATGACTCACAAATACGAGTGGTACTCCCGTTAAAGGAGTGACGGCAAGCATTGACCCAATATTGAGGAGCGACTGAACCACAATCAGGGTCACAATGCCCGCAATAAACAAGCCGCTAAAATGATCGGGAGCATGCGAGGCAAGGTAAAAACCCCTCGCTGCAAAGAGGAGGTACATGAGAATGAGTGCTCCCGCTCCAACAAAACCCATCTCTTCTGCGATGACTGCAAATATTGAGTCACCTATAGGTTCAGGAAGATAATTAAATTTTTGAACACTTTGCCCAAACCCACGACCAAGGATGCCTCCGGACCCAATAGCGATGAGTGATTGACGAATTTGATATGCAGCACCATGCGTGTCATCTGGGTTTAAAAATGTCGTGATGCGATCCATCAGATATGGGCGAGCAAGGATGAGACCCCCTAAAGCAAGGACGCCAATCACTACCAAGATGGTGATATCTCTCCATCTCCCCCCTCCGGCAATGAATACTGCAACGACACCAGATGCAAGGACAAGAAATGTTCCCGTGTCAGGCTGGAGGAGAAGAACAGTCCCAGCAATACCGAGAATTCCAAGAAGTGGAAGGAGTCCAAATCGGATATCATGAAGTTTGTCACGAAGTGCGGCGCACCATGCTGCCATATACAGAACCGCTCCGAATTTTAAGAATTCAGAAGGTTGGAACGAGATACCCAATAGATGCACCCAACGTTTTGCTCCTCCGTGTTCAAATCCAATACCAGGAATAAATACTGTGAACGAAAGAACGACACCCACTAAAAAAAGTATAAGCGACATCTTTTTCCACCAAGCGATATGGATACGAGAAGCGATATATAGCCCGATGAGCCCAAGCCCCACACCGAAGACAAACTGATTAAAGAGAATCCCTGTGAACTTTGCCATGTTTCTCGCCATGACACCGAACGCAGCTGAAACAAAGAAAAAGACACCCATCCCAACAATCGTGAGTACAATAGAGAAGAAAAACCAATCAAACGGTCTTTTGGCAGTCACGATGTCATTATACGTTGAAATGAAAGAACAATTTCAAGGTTCCCCACAGTGGGATGAAGAAAAAGCCTAAAGCCCACCAGCAAGAGTGAAGACGACTCCAAGCATTGCACATACCACACTCACTATCCAGTATCGCATCGTTACTTTGTATGAGGGCCAGCCAAGTGCCTGGAAATGATTATGGAGCGGTGCAACAATAAATACCTTTTTCCCCCCACGAAATCTCTTTGAAGCAATTTGTATCAGACTCGATGCACTTGTGACGACAAGTGGGAGTGCGATGAGTGGAAGTACGGCAACTGCCTTTGTCAAAAACGCCACAACAACTATTGATGTGGTGAGACCCATTGTTCCTGTTTCTGAATTATAAAAACGTGCTGGAGGAATGTTAAACCAGAGAAATGCGAGCAGCGCTCCTACAACGACAGCACAGTACGCAGCCAAGTCCATTTGTCCTGTTGCAAAAGCAATAATCGCATAAGCTGCGTAAATCGTAGCGAATACACCACCAGAGAGGCCATCAACACCGTCGATGATCCCACCCGAGTACATCCCTATGACAAAAAGAAGATATACCAAAATAAACCACGGACCAAAAACAATGTCGCCTATAAATGGAATAAAGATTGATTCCATCCCGAGCTTCGTATAAAACCACCATGCACCAAGGAGACCTAAGCTCGTCACAAAAAGAATGCGTGCCCGAAGAGAGAGACCACCGCCAGCATATGATCCCGTATCACGACAGACCAAATAGTCATCAACAAGCCCACAAAGAGCTCCAGCAATGAGGGTAAAAATAGGCAGCCATGTCTGGCCTCGGCTTACAAAATCAAGAAGATAGAAAGTTCCAGAGTCTGTAAATGTAGACAATATCCAAAATACAAGACCGGAAATAAGCGTACTCCCCCAGACAAGAATACCTCCCATTCGTGGAACCTTTCGTTCTTCATCATTATGGAGCTGTTGGGAGATTGTTGCTGGTGCACCGTCAGATGCGCGGAGAACACTCCGTTTCTTCCACATCTGATGCTTATACAAGAAGCCTGTCAAAATTGGGGCGCTGATAATACCAACAAAAAAGGCAAAAGCAGACGGGAAAAGTATTTGAATGGCATCACTCATAGCACTATGATGCTCCAACTATATCATGCTCTTCAAACAAGCTCGAGAGTGTGTGTTCTGACAAGAAACGTGCAATACGTGAGACATCTTGGAAGCGCCCCTCTTTGGAGGAACCGAGAAGGACTATGACAAATGTCTTCTCCCCTTTTTTTAATGCTACAGCAAGATTCCCATCTGCAAGCGTCGTGTATCCAGTTTTTGATCCCAATGCTCCAGGGATATCGGCAAGGTGCTGATTTGTATTCCAGTACTGATAGATATTCCCTCCCAAACTCCGAAGAGCATACCCATCTAGGCGAGTGGGTGCCAGTGTCTCAGGATATTCTGACAACAGTGCTGAAAATACCTTTGCAACATCTTCTGCTGAACCAACTGCGCCAGATTGCTCCTTCCCTATATCAAGCCCATCTTCATTGTAGAACACTGTTTGTGAGAGTCCGAGTCTCCTCGCTGACGCATTCATAAGATCAATAGCAATATGAGGGTTTCCATTTCCATCCCTTACAGATTCTGCAATCGAACGGCTGATAGCATTCGCAGCGTCATTGAGTGAGGCCACCAACATCGCAGAACGAAGATCTTTATACAAGAACACTTCACCAGGTTTAAGGCCTGAAGACCCTTCCTCTGCGAGATCTCTCCCTGTGATCGTGACGCGTGCGCTATCTGCTAACATCTGATTTCCGGTATACGCAAGCATAATTTTTGTCAGCGAGGCAAGCGGGAGTTGTGTGTTTATGTATCTCCCAAATAGAACTCTTTGACTATCCACACTCCAAACCACAGCGGCCTTCCCTTCAAGAGGGATAGCTCTAAATTCTGCTTCTAGCTGTCGTGCAGCTGCGCGTTCTTTTAAGGTTAACTGAACTTCATTTTGTATAGGGGGCTGAGGTTCTACTTTTGGTGCAAGAAAATTTATTCGCAGAGACAACGCCACTCCAAAAAGTAATGCTCCAGAAAGAGCAATGATGAACGGCCCGCGAAGGATACTCATGTTTGTGGAGCCGCATCATCAGCAGAAATAACCTGTTCTGCTTTTTCGCCGTCTTCACTCGGGAGCGGAGCACTGAGAAATGCTTCAAGTTCAGCACGTGTTTCGTCATACGAAGGGAGATCTTCAACCCGAGCAACCCCAAGGAATCGAAGAAGGTCTAACGTGGGGCGATAAAGAAAGCTTCGTTGATCTTCAGGATTCTCGATTTTTTCAATCAAGCCTCGAACGAGAAGATTTCTTACAATGAACGTAGAGTTTACTCCACGAATATGGTCTACAGCACTGCGTGTCAGTGGGCCATGATAGAGAATAATTGAGAGGGTTTCGAGGGCGGCTTTTCCCAATTCTTTCTCTTTTTCTTCCTTCACTATTTGTTCGAGGATATCGTTTGCTTCAGGCATCGTCGCCAGACTCACAACATCTCCCGCAACCATGAGGCGAATCCCCCTACTCGACAAAGACTCTCTTAACACATTTACTGCGGTATTCACTTCGTCACGAGACGCATGAAGAAGTTTCCCCAACTCATCGATTGACTTAGGTTCAGCAAAATAGAAGAGAACGGATTCGAGTGTCTGCGCGAGGTTCATAGTGGTGAGTATATCAAATAATTATGATGCAGCTTCTGTGTATTGAGGTGTCGTAAGGTCTAGAGATTCCATGTGTATGTCGCCAAAACCATGTTCTTGCACCACATCGAGAACCCCCTGTTTAACGAGCTCAAGCATTGCCAAGAAACTGACAACAATATGCACTTTTTCTTCACGCGTCATAGCTTTACCATGATGACCGGAAAACTCTTTAAACGACGTCTTGAGTGCCTGCTGGATGCGAACAGAAAGTCTATTCATCATCTCCTCGATGGAGACAACTTTTTTTACCACCGCCTTTGGGATGTTTTCATGCTTTGGGAGTGCGTGCTTAACACTCTCAACGCTCGCAAGAAGATTTTGTATAGAAATGCTCGGGTGAGGCGCGAAGACGATTGAATCATTGCGCTCGCTTCGAAAAAACATTCGGTTCTTAAGAAAGAGCGACTTCACTCCAATAGAAAGTTCACGGAATTTCTCAAGCATCATGAGGCGTCTCTTGAGATCGTCGATACTTCCCTCTTCATCTTCGCTAAGCTTGAGTTGCGGGAGAAGCGCCTTGGATTTGAGGAGGACGAGCGTTGCGGCAATTACAAGAAAGTGCGCCACATCACCAAGCGGAAACTTTTCCATTGCTCGGATATAAGCAATGTAGTCATCTGCGACTTGTGCCAAGGAGAAATCTCCGATGTGAAGCTTCCGCTTTTCAATAAGGTCAAGGAGGAGATCAAGCGGCCCCTCAAATTGAGCTGTTTTCAGGCGATAGTTACTCCCCGACAGCAAGCTGTCTTTTGCTTCAACCATAACATGATTGTAACACGGGAAAATGAAACCTTATCCCCTTTTACTCAACACTATTGATAATCAATTTTCATTCTTTCACGAACTTCGCCCATGGTCTCGATCGCCTTCTTCCGCACTTCTTTTGTTCCTTCCATGAGAATGTCCATGACTTTCTTTTGGTCTTTTTCGAGAGCAGACCTGCGGGCACGAATAGGAGAAAGAAAATCCTCGAGGACACCGATGAGACGTTTTTTGATGACCACATCTCCAAGCCCTCCCTTCTTGTACTGTTTTTTAAGTTCTGCAACTTCGCCTGACGCTGGATCAAAGATATCAAGGTATTCGAATACAACATTCCCTTCCACGTGCCCTGGATCCGAAGCATGGATATGCTTTGGGTCGGTATACATCTGCATCACCTTCTTTGTGACTTCCTCTGTTGGATCTGAGAGATAAATTGCGTTTCCAAGCGACTTCGACATCTTTGCTTTCCCATCAATGCCAGAAAGTCTCCGCCCAGTGCCTACCATGGGCTCGAGTTTCGGAAAGGTCTCACCGTAGATACGATTGAACTTCTCGACGATCTCGTTGGCCTGCTCGATGACCGGAAGCTGGTCCTCGCCCACTGGGATGAGGTTGGTCTTGAGGAAGAGCATGTCCGCCGCCTGAGAGATGGGATACATGAGAAATCCAGCAGGCACCTGCTCGCCAAACCCCTTCTCCTTAATCTCATTTTTAACAGTAGGGTTTTGCTTGAGGCGCGAAACAGTAACAAGGTTAAGGAAGTAGATCGTAAGCTCGGCAATTTCTGGAACAAGTGATTGAATAAACATCTTGGATTTCTTTGGGTCTACTCCAACAGCCAGATTATCCATCGCGACCTCGAGCACATTCGCACGCACTTTTTCTGGATTATCAAAATTGTCTGTCAACGCCTGGACATCAGCCACCATCACATACTGCGGATACTCCCCCTGGAGTTTTACACGATTCTCAAGAGAGCCTACATAGTGACCAAGGTGAAGCCGCCCAGTAGGCCGATCTCCGGTCAAAACACTCTTCTTTGGTATGGTCTTTCGGTTAAGTCCAAACATATCTCACCATTCTTGCGAGAAATCTGCCTCCCGTCAACTCTTCACAAAATTCCCGTCAAATCTGTTCTAGTATTCTTAAGAATATGAGAATGGATTTGGCTGAAAATTGTGTCCTGCTTGGAGGAGGCGGTGAATACTTATTACGTTACGCAACGAGTGGTAGCTCAACGGCAAATGTGCTTCCCTTTCCTGGGCCTTCTGATTCTGCCCAGATATGGCCTTTGTGTGCGTCAACGATGCCCTTGGCGATAAAGAGGCCGAAACCAGTAGAGTCGACATTGACCTTGAGTGAATCTTTGCCTCGTCCTCCTTCAGTAAAGAGGCGTTTCTTGTCATCTTCTGAAAGGCCCACCCCACTATCAGTCACAGAAAAATGAACCGCATTGGACTGTTTTTCTAGTGTCACAGTAATCTTCCCTTGTGGGGTATACCGAATAGCATTATCAACAAGATTTTTGTAGACCTCATGAAGCTGAAAGCGATCCCCCACAACAACGAGAGGTCCTGAGGAAAGAACGGTAGACATTTGAAGCTTCTTTTCATCCACACGAGGCTTGAGCTCAGCGAGAATTTCATCCACAAGAGCACGTGCGTCAAAGGAAATCATTTTCATCTGCACCGTTCCCTTCTTAAGGTTTGCGGCATTCAAGATTTCTTGGACAGTCGACACGCCCTTCGTTGTGTTATCAAAACCCTGCTGCACCATTTTTTTCATCCCTGGATTGAGCTCTCCAAACGTATTCTCAAGCATGAGCGAGAAGATATTTCGTGACATGGTGAAGAATCCCTTAATCTGGTGCGTTACGAAGTGGATAAGCACTGATTGCTGCTCATTCGCTGTCTTAAGTTCTTCCGCAAGTTTTTCAATATGCTCTCTGGCCTCAATTTCCTTTTTTACTCCACGGACAAGCATTGTTCCTAAAAACCAAAGAAGGATGAGAGTCAAGGAGATGATTACTTTAATATTTTCTCCATCTCTGACAAAGAGCATTGATGCGATAAGCATGCCCAAGCTCAGCACAAGCACTTGTGCTCCAATGAGGCGAGCATTAAATTCTTGATAGCGCACAATCAAGAAAGTCAGAAATGCAACGAAAATTGGCGCACCAATGAGTCCATACTGTCCTATAGACCAGTTTTCAGTAAAGACTTCAACAATATTTCCAATTGAGAAACTCAAGAGAAATGCCACCACCCCGAGTGAAAGGAGGAGTATTTTTTTTCTAGCTGCCCCTTTTTCTGACGTCTTTATGGCAATGATCGCTGATATGACAATGGAAATGGTGTAGAGAAACTCGATAAGATACCCATATGAAGCAAGCGGCCCCTCTACAGCTGCACGGTCACAGTTTGAAAGGTCAAAACCCAAAAGTGCATAGGTTGTTGGTGCGAATAGAAGCGTTGGAATGAGAGGGATAACAAATAATATTTTTTGAGTGAGTGGAAGATCTCTTCTGAAAGCAAACGTATAGAAAAAATAGAACGAAAAAAAGTAAATAAAGGGTTCAGTAATAATTTCTACTGCCCAAAAGAACATCACATATGATGGTATTGCTGATGTCCAAAGTACAAGGTCAGCAAAAATCCACGTTGAGAACACCAAAGTAACCAAAAAAAGAAGGATGTTTGAAAGGTGTTTTCTTCCACTCAAAAACAGGAACGCTCCAAGAAAAAGTGCTGGCGCAAATGCTAAAAAATGGGAATAATATATGAGGGGACCATAAACATTCTCTGAAAAAAGAAGGTTTGGGGACGGAGCCCAAGCACAGTTTTTGATTGCAGTAAGAATTTCAGGTGTCATAAGGAGAGAATATTCGAGAGCGTTGATTCAGGAATTTCTTCCTCGTAAAGATAAACAGTAAAATCCTCTTCAACAATATATCGATTGAAAGATCCCCACATAGAGAGAGCTGCCCCCATTGTAAGTAAGACAAGATATCCAACAGAAACAAAAGACGCAGCTACTGGGTGTGAATCTTCTGCCATAAAAAATATTATGCACTAGCTAATTTTTTGTCCGAATTTTTACTTTTTGAAATTCGCAGGTAGAGGTTTTTAAAGTATGTTGGTACGTACGGAAGATACCTGTTGAACTGTCGCGCAGGCAAATATTGAATAGATCGAACAACTTTTCGACAATTCGGCTCACCGCATGTACATTTCATTTCCCACATCTCATCCCCTTCAACAGTAGAGTAGTCAAGGGTAATTTCATCACCTTCTTTGAGATCACGTAGCGCAACCACAGAAACACGGCCTTTTACTCCAACGGTCGGGTTACAGGAGTGATTGATAAACTTGAATGGCTTATGAGGATCAATCCATTGATTATTCGCCACTCCTATCCAATTAGGGTACGACAGTGAATCTTTTTTTGATCTTATGGTTTTAAATTTGAGAGTCCCCTTGATATATGCAATGATCTCTCCTTTCTTTACATCTTCACCAATCCTGATACCAAGACCGTGGATCTTGCTCGAGCAGGTATAAATATGCTTCATAGACTACGTAAATTGCGTTACGTGGGAATAACTCATTATAGCACATATCTCCTATTTATGTCCAAAATACCTGGGGAAACGAGAGTACGCTCACAAAATTATAGAAAACCCCCTGAGACATTACTGTATCAGGGGGGTGTCCGGATGTTCCGAACGATAAAGGCCAGGACCAATCCGTGCAGGATGATGTTGACGATTGGATAGGCTGTTTCGGCCCACGAATCAATCCTCATCACCACTGCCACGAGCATCACAGTGTATGCAATGGTCCAGAGAACCCAAGGGAGCGGGTGCTCATGCTCTGTTCTATTCGCAACACCACGGATGAGTGGAGTAAACGAAATAATAGAAGTCGCTTGATAGAGCACATTTGCGATCGTTGCGGTGGAAAACACCCAGACAATCGTAATGATTCCATCAAGTCCCAAGAGCATGAGATCCTTTCGATCTGGTCGACCCAAACGTCCCATCAGGAACGCTCTCATCGTGAGCCAGATGCTCGCAATAGTGCACGCGAGTGGTAGCGCACTCTTCGCCCAATCGTGGGCAATGCCTTGGTAGGAACCGAGGTCCAGCACGGCAGAAATGGACCACATGATCCACGACGCAGTATTAGGATTCTGGACTTTCTTGGCATACACATAATATGCCAAAAGCTGAATTGCTCCCGCGAGAATGCCGAGAGCGATGGAAACCGTTTCCACGGGAACCTCCTCCCTCTCGGGATTGCAAAGAACTGTGCAATATTATAGCACTATTTATGCCATTTTGTCAATATCCCCTTCCAAAAATATCCCCCCTTGGAGGAGGTGTTTTTTCCTTTTAGATGCTAGAGATTACTTCGTAAGTGTTTGAGAATCTGTTGGAATGTTCTTGACGAGGTAGTCGGTACCCTAGTTCGCAATTTGGAGGCTAACTACTATTCCCTCTCTTGTGTCCCACTGTCATTGGGGTAAATAATTTTAAGACCGAGTTGTTTTGCCTTTTTTTCTTCATATCGGCAACCGTAAGAAGATTCCCATCCAGGAAGCAGATAAATACCGACGATGTTCCCTGTCGAGAAAATTTTTCCATAGAATCCTTCGAGCATGTCATCATAAGACAGGAATCCTTCATCTATGAGATTTTGTAGTTTTGGTTCATACTGAATTTGATCGAACACTTTTTTCCCATCAGACACCAGCTTATCAATCATGTTTTTTATCGTCTTAATGTTTTGGTCAACCTGCGCATACCCTCGAGAAGTCACTGGACCACACACCTGCCAATAACCTCCTTCAGCTATCTGCGATGTTGCTTCTGCCACATATCTAGAAAATACATCCTGTTTACTAGCCCTGTTTTGTTTCTTAAGTAACAGTTCGGCTTTCCCTTTGTTCATCTCATCGCCCAACGATAATCCAAGGGATTGCAAAACACGTCTTGCCTCTTCTTTTAGGCGCATCGGATCTGTTTCATGTTCACTCATTATTTCGATCTCGACAAAATTACCCAAGCCGACAACCTCCTCAAGAACCACTTCATACTGACCGAGAACAAATATATGTTTCTTTAGATCGACAGTCACCTCTTTTCTACATCCAAGCTTCAGTAAGATTGTCGAAATAATATCATCATCAATGACAGCGGTCTCATACTCGTCACTATAGAGCCAGGTCTCTTTATTGTAGTGGTCGTCTTTGAAAGTAATGAAATTTTTTCCGTCTTTTGACCTGACCCTCAATGACTTATTGGCTCCAGACCCAAAGCGTAGCCCCTCCACCTTATCATTCACATAGTAATCATCGACAACACGCACTGTGCCTTTATGAACAAGCGATGTTCCTGACTGTCGATATACATTAATTTTCTTTATAGCTTCATCAATAGGATCTTGAAGCATGTACAAAATCTCAATTTCTTTCATAACTTTCAATTATTTTTTTCAGGCTCTCCTTGGTATCAAGTGTTAGTCCAATAGACATATCCCATTTTGTAATCTTTTTTATCACAATATGTTTTGCTGCATCACGTCCAAACAAGTAACCCATGACTTCGACTGATTCTGAGAGCGAGTTGAACTGCAAAGGAGTAATGATTCCTTTTTTATACCATGTTAGCCGACAATTACGCGCACCATCTATTGTTGCACTTCGTTTTCTCCGCCACTCCTCAAATGAACGTGCCTGTATCGCATCAGGAATGTACTTATACCAAAAGGAATTCAGCGAATCATTAAAAGACTCGTCCCAACCGACTGTCGCAAATATTCCGCCATCTTCCAACAACTCATACACTGCTTTTAGCTCAGATAGCACTAATTCTTTATCCGTAATTCGGCTGGGAAAACCGAAAGAACTTACAATAAATGTAGATTTGACATTCACTTTTTGAGAGATATCAGAGATTGCTGAGTGTATGACTTGAATTTTCTTAGTGTAGTACTTCTCTCTCCTAATCCGCTTTTCAACGAATTCACACATATCTTTACTGTAATCGATACCATATAACACCCCATCATAAGCTAATTTGTCTTGTATCTGAAACAAATATCTCCCTGTTCCGGTAGCAAGATCAATCGGGTTCACAATTTTACGTCCAGAAATGGCGCTAGACAAAAGTGTAAAACATAAATTTTGCGGGTCTTCAGCTTCCGAGAACTTGTGGTATAGCGAAGCATCTTTGTACCACTTGTCTGACTCATCTGCGATCATTCCGTTCTCGTTATTGACGCTATGTGCTAATAGTAAAATATCTGCCTTAATTAGAGGGTTTTTAATTGCGTATATGGCCGTACTGATTTCAGAGATAACTGCGGGATCTTTTTCTTTCACGAGCGCATCTATTAATTTCACAAGAGAGTTTTCGTGTGCAATTCTCCGTAATGATCTTGCAGACAATTTCCGGATGAGTGGATTAATATCAAGTAAACCTTTTTCAAATAAAGGGAGGAGCGCCTCAGATCCATTATGTTGGAGAGCAAAATATGTATAATATTTAACTTCATAGTCAGATGAAGCAGAGTGTTTTACGATTTTTTGAAATATCTCTTTGTCCAGTAATCCAAGTCTGCCAATTAACCAGCAACAATTTACAATCTCTCTGACATCTCGAGTTTCAAGATAGATTTTTTTTACAGCTGGGTAAATTATCTTTTCTAGATTATCAAGGTTGCTTAATACGAGGATGTGAATCAGTGACTTCTTGTCTGCGATGTTCGCAATATGTTCTTCTATGGTCATCGTCCTATCAATCTTTATCGACCTCTTAAGCAAGACAATAGCATCATCTTCACCTAAATTTTCCAAAGAATATGCGGCTCGCCAAACAGCATCACTATTAGTGGCATATTTTACAACGTCTTTTAAATACGTGATGACATAATGGTCCCTTCGATTTAGCTCCCCCAAGACCCAAGCTAGGCCAATTGAATTATATAGTCTTGGTAAGTTCTCTACCTTTTTAAAC
>CAYPEZ010000016.1:15920-19340 GCA_964409985.1 uncultured Candidatus Saccharibacteria bacterium | reverse complement strand
CACATAAGACAAAGTTTCATGTCGATCTTTTCCCTGTGACCGACGAAATTCTTACCGACAAAGATATTGTCTATTCGGGTGGAAGATACAATGCCGACCCCGTGCGTTAGACCGCACTCCAGACTGCGAGTTCGTTCCCATGAGGATCGGTAAAGTGAAAGCGGCGTCCTCCAGGAAATGGAAAGATATCTTTGGCAATCTTCCCTCCGTGCTTGAGGACGGCATTCACTGTCTCTTCAAGATCATTGGAGTAAAGGATGACGAGTGGGTCTCTTCCTGTGAGTGTCCCTTTCGCAAATCCTCCTTCGAGATTTCCATCAGTAAACGCAGTGTACTCATGGCCATAGTCAGTGAACTGCCACCCGAACACTTCTCCGTAAAACTTTTTTATTGCGGGTAAGTCAGCTGCCGAAAATTCGATGTAATTGATTTTATGATGGTCGTTGTTTGCCATGGATTCAATTGTATTCCTCCTCCGTGCGTGGGTCAAAGTTATGACTGAAATATGCTGTTTTTAGGAGTGTAGTAGAAAGAGTACAACTCATTCACACCATTTATGACACAACGCATGTTCGGATTTGTTCTTATCGCACTTGTTCTCGTCGGGGCCGGGTATTATGCCGTTCGTTCCAGTACCACCACGACACCATCCACGACTGAAGTCTCACAACATGTTGATCTTTCACACGCTCCTTCGTACTCGCTTGTAGATGTTTCATCGCATATATCTTCGAGTGATTGCTGGATGGCGATTGATGGAAAAGTTTATGACGTCACCGGGTATATCGCTTCTGGACAACACAACCCCGAAATCGTACGAGGGTGTGGGCTCGACGCTTCACAGATGTTTGCTGAAGAGCGCAAGCATTCACGTGGGAAGGCACAAGCACTTCTCCCCGGTCTCGTCATTGGAACACTCAAGGCATAAAGCATACAAACAGTGTTGACGGACATGACCTGTTCCTGGTAGTACTACTTCGGGCATGTACACACAACTGTCCAGTCGTTCATCAAGAGGAGTCGAACATGTCGGCAAGAGTAGCCACGCATGCAAAGAAAGAAGCGTTCTTTTTCCGTGCGATCAACTTCGATTACATTCGTTCCAGAGGAAACACACACTATTGCTTTGCCTGTGGAGGTCACGTCGGGTTTACCCCTGGGCCTCGAGGTGTCGCGACGAACACCGTCGACTCCCGTGGGTGTGACACCATGCCACTGCATGATCACAAACGTCATGCGCACGCAATTCTCGGCAACATTGACAAGTATCCTACAACGAGGGAATGGATCGATGCCGAAACGAATGCAGACTTTCCGTATCTGATCTTCCTTCGATGATAGTACGCACCCGTCCATTGTGGCGGGTGTTTTTCTGATCTATGCTCCCGAGTTCCAGCGAGCGATATATGTCTCAGTATCAAACTTTTTTTTACAGCCACTCTCAGCCATATAGCGGATTTGTCCAAAGACTGGCCGGTCAAACCACGCACGGTCATGGACGCCACCTATCGACCATGCGATTCCTGCGTATCCGTTGGGGTCACGGCCATCGAGCTCATACTTATCATTGAGCCAGATAGCGATACGCATCGCATCCTCAGGCGTTGCTGTCCATTCGAGAATCTTCTTTGCCCAATACATGCGCATGTATCCCGAGATTTTTCCTCGCTTGAGGAGTTCGTTCTGGGATGCGTTCCACAACGCATCGTGAGTCTTGGCCCCCTCGAACTCTTTGTCTGTGTAGATATACGCTCGTGTATCGCTTCTGTGTGCGTCGTGTGTCGCTTTGGCCCAGGCTGGAAATCCTTCTGTTGAATCATATGATTGATTATAAAAACAAAAGTTATCTGCAAGCTCACGACGAATGATGAGTTCCTCAAGAAATGCTCCAGCGTGCTCACGAAGCGAAAGTGGACGATCTTCATCTACCTTGGCGTTATTTTTGGCATACGAGACAAGGTGCTCGATGGGCATACCCACATGATCGGCAACACGTTGGGCAACACACTGAGCAGAGAGTATTCCGTAGTGTAGATATGGCGAGAGATCTGACTGCCCCCGCTGTGTCGAGTCGTTGCGTACCGTGCCATATCGATCAAGTCGATCGGTAATAAAGTGTTTGAGCGCTTGCTCAGCTGCTGTGTGGCTTGGTTCGATCCAGTCGACTGGGGCCACACTGCGATCGATTCCTGTGACTTCCTCAAGCTTTTTCCAAGGGATCACGGGAACGTTCTCTTCATACGCATATGGGTGCGTGTGGAGTGCAGGATAGTGATCCATATATGTTGGCAACAGCTTATGGATCTTTGGGCGTATGGTGTACGCTCCAAACTCTTGTTTTGGCGACGCGACCCAGCACGGCACGATGTTGTGAGCATCTACTTTGTAGAATGGGATGAGGAGAGACTTTTTCACATGATCGACCCACCTTCGCTGAATCTTGAGCGGCGAAAAATCTGTGACCAGGGCGCCCACTCCATGCTCCTTGGCAAAAGCGACAATGTCTTTCTCGGTCTGATCTCCAGTCACGAGAAAAAAAGGAATATCTTTTTTTTGGAGCTGTTCCTTGACACTCTGTAGCGCTCCAAGTTTAAAGAGGTGCTGACGTAATCCCCCTCCAAGAAATCCTGGAGCAAGATTATAAAGCACGATGAGCGGCACTTTGTGTTCGAGGGCGAGTTCTTGCGCATAGAGGAGCGCCCAGTTCATATTTGCGCGTATGTCACGATTCATCCAGTAGAGCACGGGCCCTCCACGGTACTCGTAGGAGTTGAGTATGCGAATCCTGTCTTTACGTATCGGCATACTCAAAACGATAGCATGATGACCCAAAAGAACAAGCAAAACACTTATTTTTCAAGGTTTTTTTGGCGCATCTGGAGATTCGTAGACAAGCCGCATGAGAGAGGAGTACCATTACAGTGTATGAAAGTACGTGACGTCATGACAAAAGGCGCTCCGTGCGCTAACCCTCATACGACCTACGAAGAAGTCGCAAGACTTCTCCATAAGCATGAGGTCGGCTCTATCGCTGTAAGCGATGGCGAGGGACATCTTATTGGTATTGTATCCGAAAAGGATTTGTATCGTGCGATGTTTCCCGAGTATGGAGATTTTTATGAATCTCCACACGCGTTTACAAATATCGAAAAAAGTGAAGACGCGATCGATGCCCTTCGTGAACGTAAGGTCGAAGAGTTCATGAAGAAAAATGTTCAGACTATCAAGCAGGATGATCCTATTATGAAAGCGGGAGGACTTATGCTCGCACACCATGTGCACCAGCTTCCTGTGGTAGAAGACGGGCAGTATCTCGGCATGATTTCTCGTGAGGATGTTTTCTCTGCGATTCTGAAATCGCATTTGGGTTTTTAAGGCCGCTGTGATTCTCCTTCAAAATCTGGAACCACGATCCCCCAC
>CAYPEZ010000016.1:0-15910 GCA_964409985.1 uncultured Candidatus Saccharibacteria bacterium | reverse complement strand
GGTTGGTATATCGAGTTTCAGATACATACTCTTTCCCATCGATGGCGTAGCACTCATGGGTTCACCTAAAGCTCGGTCAGCGTAATTGACTACGACAACATGCTTATGATTTGGATGTTGACTGAGCCCTGTGGTTTGGGGTGCTACTCTGTCACCAAGAAGATACCCATCTGAGCCTATATAACCATTAGGAGTGTTTCGAGCAGCGACAACATAAAAATACACACCCGATCCCCCAGACTCTTGTGTCAACAGAAACACCACATCTTCGCGTCCGTCACCATCGAGGTCAGTCTTGAGTTCGTTGCCAAAGTAGCGCGTGATGAGTCTTGAAGAAGATCCTGGCACTATTGGCAGGTCTGAAACCCCATTCACAAGCTTGATACTCTTACCGTCAATGGTGTATGCGATGTTTTTTTCGTCAGCGAGTGGAGTAGGCTGCCTTGTCGTCAAAGAATGGTGAAGCAGAGCATAGCTTGCCCCAGCAAGAAATATGAGCGCAATTGTATACATATACACTCGTCTTGTATGCATATCTCCTATCGTACCATGTTCGCTATGTTGAGAAGTCTCTCAGAGATCACACTGTAGACGGTGGAACTACCCCACTCGCTTGTAGTCGTCTTGATAGCGAACAATATCGTCTTCTCCCGTATATGACCCTGACTGAACCTCGATAATGACGAGCGGCTCAGTATGCTGGTTCGAAAGTCTGTGGAGGTACCCTTTGGGCACAAAACAACTTTCATTCTTCCTCACGATTCTATGGCCAATATGTGATGGATCTTCTTTGGAGCGAATTTCGACGTTTGCGACTCCAGACACGACGACCCAGTGCTCACTACGATGTTCATGGCTTTGAAGACTGAGGCGATGACCTTCTGTCACAATAATCTTCTTGACTTTGTATTCCGGTTTGTCCTCGAGCACATAGTAGACTCCCCACGGACGGTACCCCACCTCGATATATTCTTTTTCGAGAATTTCAGGTGGAAGTTTGGTGAGTTCGGTGGCGAGTTTTGCCTCATCTTTCGGGTTCTCCACGCGCTTCACATACGAAGAGCTGCTATGGGTTTTTGCCCCAAGGCCGTCAACAATAGAAACTCCATACTTGTCACACACTGACTTTTCGGGAATCTCTGCTGCAAAACGGTCTCCACCTTTGGTAAAGATGATTTCTCCCACGTCTCCACGGTTCTTGAGTTCAGTAAATACTTTCTCGAGTGTCTCAACGACCGAGCTATCTGTATCAATAGAGAGCACAGCTTTGTCGACATACTTTACAGATCCGACAACATTGAGACGGTACTGTTCGTCTTGAAAGCTTTCGACACCACGTTTCTGCTTTGCTTGTGCGTCATTGTTCACGATAACCCATAGCTCGTCAGCAATATCACGAGAAAGTTTGAAACACTCGATGTGCCCAGGATGGATTGGGTTCGCGTACACAGATGTCACAGCTACTTTTTTCATCATAGATGGCGCCAATAGAGGGATAAATGAAGATGCACATATTAATACACAATACTATTGTCGTCCATTCTGTCTGGTCGGGTTTTACCCAGTCATTTTCTTATACCAAAAGACCCCTTGCGGGGTCCTTTGCTGCGTCAAATATGTTGGAGAAATTACGAGAAACGGAGGAAGTTCAAGATCCAAGAGATAAAACGATTGCGGTCATCATTTCCTTTACCCTTGTCGTCTTTTTTATCTTTCTTGCACTCACCCATCTTGTCGCCATGTGCGAGGTGCGACGCTACTGCTGACTGTGCCACTTCGATTGTTTTGCTGTTGTGGCAGATCTCTACTTTATCGTGGTGCCCACCATATCCTTCATTGTGCTCCTTGCGATCTTTGTCATCATCCTTTGAGCGAGAATCCTTGCTATCAGCGAATGCGACGTTGGCTCCAAAGAGACTCAACATGAGGGATAAGAATACGAATCCTGAAAGAACCTTTTTCAATGCGAACATATTTGATGTTGGAGATTAAAGAACTTACACCAATTAAAGACATGGCACCACTCGGACCGGTTGTTTCCCTGAATGCACTATGAAGATTTTTTCAACGAAACACCCTACCCGTACACATGACGGTGTTATGCGTATTATTGCATATTTTCCCCACAAGCGGAACCAGCTATCAACAGGTACAATAATGTCTGTGTTATCTCATAAATCCCTTATTCCTTGGGCGTTTCTTGGCATACTTCTTGTGTACGGACTTTTTTTGCGTACAGAGGGACTAGAGCGTGCGTCGTACTGGATGGATGAAGGCTACACCACCCTTGCCACAACACAGCTACTCGCAAGCGGAAATACCATTCTCCCTAGCGGCATGGACTACCAGTGTGGCCTCTACTGCCAGAGCGTCCTCCCATTGGCAAAAAACCATGGAATCAATGAGAAGGTCATGCGATCCCCCGCAGCAGTCGCAAGCGTGTTGTGTATTGTGGTGGTGTTTGCGCTTGGTCGTCGATTATTTAGCACACGTGTCGCACTCATTGCTGCGTTCATCACAACGTTTTCGTATTGGCAGATCGCATGGTCACGACAAGCACGATGGTACAGCTTTCTTGAGCTTTTCTTTTGGCTCGCAATACTCTTTGGAATATTAGCGATTCATAGCACCAAAAGACGCATGCTGTATGGCGTTCTTGCGCTATTGTCGACAGCGCTTGCGGTGTGGTCGAGCTCTATTGCGCTTCTTCTCCCGCTTATTCTTTTTGGGATGGCGATGTATGACCCACACATCCGTGCACGTGCCCTCGAAATGGTGCACGCTCCGTTCACAAGAAAGCACCTCATTTTTTTGGTCTCGGCACTCACCGCACTCATCTATGTTGTTGTCAGACTCCTTCCCTATGTGCTCAATATTTCTATTTCACCTACTCCCTTCTACTACATTGAGTTTTATGCTCGAGAGTATCTCTTTTTCCTTCCGTTTGTTGCAGTCGCTTTTCTTACATCTTCATACACCCATCGCAGAGCTGCGCACATACTCCTTTGCTGCATTGCGCTCTACCTCCTTCCCCTCTCTGTGTTTGGCAGTCCTATTGCGTATCGATATTTCTTTCATATGACCCCGGCTATCATCCTTCTGACTGCACTAGGGATAGATACATTTCTTGTGTTACTTAAGTCACTCTGGGCACGAGGTGGCGTAGTGGTACTTCTCCTTCTGTCATTTTTTCTCGCCCCGTATGCCACATCAACTGCTGGAGTACTCGTCCCAAAAGATACTTATGCGCTAGAGTCAGATCTTCTCGATCGTGGAGCCTCGACATACCACGTATATACACCCCAGCCAGACTGGAATTTAGCGTACGAAACTATTAGGGAAATGCGTGAAAAGAATGATATAATCATCTCAAGCCATCCGCACATGTCCTTTCTCTATACAGGTGAGCCAGGATACTGGTTTCCTATGGACTATGGACTGAATACTCCTGTAACGGGAGAGGCTGCTGATGCCCATGATCCTTATGTTGGAGCACTGCCAGTGTCTTCACGTGAGGATCTGATTCGTCTACGTACAGACCATCACGGATTTATCATCTTTGATGCGCAGGCACGTGACGGCAGGATGCCAGAGGACCTCCTCTCGTATATCGATGAGGAGCTCGAGCAAGTTCTTTACTATGGAACCAACCAATACTCCAAGATCTGGGTCTACCGATTCTAAACAGCCGCGCACCGTGCGGTTGGTCAAGCTCCATAAAGACAACAGGCCTATCGTACGCTCCCGTCCTGCACCTACTCCTCGTATCTTGACTCCCACACGAGAAATTCCACCACCACCCTCTATTCCAGAGCGCATACCTATCTCTACCCCTGCCATTGATCCTGCCCCTTCGCTACACACTCCAGAGGTACTGCCTCCATCGACGACTCCATCAAAACGCCTAATCTTTTGGCTTCGCTTTTTTGCCTATGGGCTTCCTTTTGCTTTTCTTCTCTATGTGCTGTACTGGAACTTTTTACCTTTTGGATATCTGAGCATGCACCACCGTGACATGTCTGACGGTACTGACTATCTGCCGTCCTCACTCTATTTACTACCCTCATCGGGACTTTCAGATATACAGATCGACGAAAGAGGCAAATTCAGAAAATTAGATGGCGTTGCACGATTCGTCTTCAAATCGAACATATCAATTCCGAACGCAACGTTAACGGCAAAAGTCATTGGGGACAACATTGCAATTATCCCACCATTTTATGATTTTAAACCCGAATCTCAGAACTGGGATTATCTCTGGGATTTTTCGAGTGCAATCCCAGACGAATTCACGGGCGATGCATTCATTGGAGGCGGTTGTATGAATTTCTCAGAGGGAACCAGACTCGAACTTGCATCGTCTTCTGAACTGTTCGAAACTGATGCATTCTCAATCTATATCAAATGGACGCCAAGAGATTCCTTGAGTGATTTTCAACAAATTCTTGGACATTATAACTGGGAGTTTTCACAGTATCCAGACAAGATTCGATTCCAAATAGGAGAGATGCTAGCAAACGAGCCGATATTTCATTCAATCAACTTTCCTATCGATCAAGATTTCTTCGACAAAACTCATACTGCACTTTTCTCGTATTCATCCAAAAGCCTCTACGGTAAGGGATATATTGAAATGTATATAGATGGTGAATATGCTGGTAGAAAATATTTCGATGAGGAAGGGATAAATCCGACGTATTGGGACAAACCATTGAGCATGGGGAAAAGTTGGCACGGAGGCTCAAGTTACTTCACGGGCTGTATACACAATCTAAAAATCATTAACCAGACAATTGCGTATCCCACCTCAACAACACTTCACACCGATGTTCTGGGTGGGAATAAGTATGACTTCACAATTAGTGGCGGCATTAATGGTATTTTGCGTGCGATTGAAGTAACTGTTAGTAAATGAAGATGCAATTCTTTCAAAAGAAGTTAGCAAATTATGCACTGATCTCACTACTGTGCATAATTGCGTTTTCGGTGATGATTAATTTTTCCCCAGTAGTATTACCCCTAGGCGCAAGTCCCGAATTCCTTGTTCCGTGCTTTTTTGTTATTTGGATCATTATTACAACCCACAATCGTACTTCAACGGATCGCTCAACGAACAATACACTTCGGATAGAGCTCTCTCAACTTGCTTTAGTGTTACTATTATCTACCCTCTTGTTTACAGGGTTAGATTTGATTAATGCGAATATTAAGTGGATCATTTTTACGATCTCATTTTTTGTCTTACTTATTTTTTCATCGCTTGTTATTGAAAACAGGTTAGATATTGATTTTTCTAAGCTTCATTCAAAAAAAATATATATATTGGTTGGAACTATATTTATTCTCGCATTGCTACTTCGTCTGCATGGAATGGACTATGTGCAAGGGGCAGACAACTTTAATTTGATTGCAGGAAAATCCTTGTATGAGACTGGACACTTTGTGTACCAAAGAAATTTAGACATTACATTCTTGATCGCATTTCTATTCAAAATTTTTTCTCCCCAAATTGAAGTTGCTCGTTTGGTACCTCTTTTTTGGGGAATGCTTTCAGTACTCTATTTGTACAGACTCGGCTCTAAAGTCTCCTGGCAAGTTGGAATTCTTTCGTCTCTCTTACTCGCAACTTCTCCTGTGGCAATTGAAAAATCTCTTTTTATAAGGGAGTACAGTTTTCTGTTGTTCATGACAATTTTTATTACAGATACACTTTTGACCATATTCAATAAGTATCTTCATTACAAAGAACTATTTGTAAAAAAATATTTAACGTATGCTTTCAGTCTTTCGCTTTTTTTCTTGATCTATAGCTATTTAGTTGATACAGGAACAATCAAATCTGCTTTGTCGACTATTTTTTTCATGTCGTTCCCTATTGCATACTACTTCATTCAAGAGCATTACCAGGCATTTTTGCCAAAGTTTTATCTGATCTCTGCGTTCATTCTTGCAATATTTCTGGCGATCGTCGCTTTCCCGATTACGATGTTTTCAAAAACATTCACGTTTGTTCCATTTTGGTTTGATATGTTTTTCAATCCTAATGTCTCAACTCCGATGCAATGGTTCTCGCAATCGTTTTTACCAACTGGATTTTTTTTCATTCTCTGGTGTATTTCTTTTTTCTACACAAGCAAGAACTTGAAGATTTTAAATTTTATTTTTTTAGCCACTATCTTTTTATTTGTTTTCAAATATGAACAAACAGATAAGAACTTCACGCACAGCAGATATCTTTACTATATTTACCCTTTCTATATTGTCGGTTTTGCAACTTCTTTGCACTTAATATACAAATCACTCTCAAAATTATCTCACAAGGGCCCCATACTATTTTTATCTAGTCTAGTTGCATTATTAATGATGAACCCTCTAGAAAATATTGCCCACGGGGCAAAACATGACTTATCGATCTGGGATGGCAGTTCAACTAGGCAACCGACTGCGGCAAGCAGTCTGAATATCTTTAAGAGCATTGTAGACATACTAAAAAGCAATGGCGCTACTGACTCAAGTATTTTTGTTATTCAGGGAGAGAGCCCTGCCCTTCTTACTTGGTACATGAATATTCGAGTTGAGAGAACATATACAAATAAATCTGGAGATATTTATGAGACAGGTAAGGGAGTATACGTTGTTGATGAGGGCCAAGGCGTCGATGAAATGACCGCTGCTTTTAGTGATCACGAATCAGGATATCTAATTTGGCACTCTAGTCGATTTAAAGAGAGCGACTTCAGTCTTTATGATAAATCAATTTCATATATTGATACTATTGGCGGTTATAAACTTTATTTCTGGTCTTCAGCTTCTCCTAATAGCAATGTTATACCAGGTGAGCAAAACGATGCTTGAGAGGGGGACGGTAAGTAATTTGGAATACACCAGGCCGATATATCCATATTTCGCTATGAAAATGACGGCGAGGGTCGTGCTTATCAAGCCAAACACGAAAACGTTGATCAGATTGAGCCTTGCGTGCCCCGTGGAAACGATAAACGTATTCCCTATTGCGTCTGCAACTGAGTGAAATACATATGTCAGTAAGTATATTGATAGTATGGTCACAACTTGCGGAATGTAATACTTGGTGAAGTAGTGTTCAAGAATGGGTAGTGCGATTAGATACGTAGATATGGCAAGGAGAATCCCCATAATCACGAATATCAGAGTATATACATTTAATTTTTTTATGATGAGCGATCTTGATCCGGATTCCTTGCTGAGCGCAGCAATGGTCGGCGATTCCACTTGAGAGAATATCGCTGCAGGAAGAAGGAGTAGGAATATCACTTTATTCGCAAGTTCGAAATAACCGATTTCAGTTACGTAACCATAATGTCCAAGTATCAATGTATCTACTTTTGCGAATAAAGTATATGCAGTCGATATACCTCCGATGATCAAACTATACCGTACTATCTCACGAACTACTTCAGTGTCGATTTTCACATCGAAGCTTCTGTAATTCAGGGCAAGAATCAAAAGCAAAACTCCCAAATATAGATTCTGGCTCATTAAAGCACCCCATAATAAATATGTTTTAACCAAAAAGATGACTGGTATCAGAGACAGAATACCTGCGATCAAAGTGATCTTTGAGACGAATTCCGTTTTACCTGAACCTCGATAGATCCCATCATAAAGAGCAATAAGCGGTGCAAATATCATCGAGGGGATCAAGAAAAGCAAATTATCAATATTCGAACCGAAGTACTTGCGACCAATGATCAACCCGATCGAGAGCACGACAATCGAAGTCAGTATCAATACACTAGCCGTACTGAACAGAACTGATCGGACTTTCTCTGGATAGGTTTTTCCGTGTGTCGCCACATATCTCGACGTCGCTGTCGATATCCCGAAGTCACTAAACACAGATACTAGGAGCATCACCGCTATCGCATAGTTATACGCTCCGAAATCGTAAGGGGCGAGGTATCGGAGACACACGACGAAAGCAACGAATTGGATGCCTTGTTTTGCCAATATCGCAGTCGCTCTCCAAAATAACCGTGATAGTAGGTCGTTATCTAGAATATTCATAATATCTCTATCACGCGTATGTATTCCTTTATGATTTCAGAGATCGAATGATGTTTGACAGCATAGTCATGAGCGTTCATCCTTTGATGCTGTTGTAGCTGTGTATTTTCAAGAACGTTCTTGATGCCAAGCAAGAGATCCTCAAAGGAGCCGGATGAAAAATGCCCGCAGTCGAATTTGTCGATGAATCCATCGGGGTTCACGTTCAATGAGTAGATAGGTACTGAATTTTTTGCTGCCTGGACGAATGTGTTCGGGAAGCCTTCATATCTCGATGTATTCACGAAAATGATCGCTCTTGCGAATACCTGATCGATTTCGTCAAAGGGGACGCTTTGTTTGTATGAGAGGTTTTTTGGTGAGCCCATCTTTGCAATCAAGGCAGGAACATCGACCGAATTCAGTCTCGCCACCGGAGAAATCATCATGAACTCATGAGCAGGAAGCTTCTTGGCGAGGTCTATGAATAACTCTGGTTGCTTCAATTCTTCACTACGGCCGACCCAGAGCACATATTCTCTCTTAGTGTCATTGCCGTCGGGTATTGTTGCTCCATTACGAATCACGATACTTTTGATTCCTAGGCCTTCAAGCAGTTGAGTCCGATTTTGCTCGTTCTGAGTTATTACCGCAGATGCAAGTTTCAATCCGAGCTTATATAGTTGCCCTTCAAAACCATTTTCTCGGATAAACGACCCATTGCAGTCGATGTCAGAGGCTGTTCGATATATAAATTTCTTTCCGAATACTTTTGCAAACAGTGAGATGATCCCTGTTCCGCCACTTGCTCCCTCTTGCACGAATATGTCTGCCTTCGATGAAAATAGCCTCGAAATGAGTTTGAGTATCTGTATAAGCTTTGACTCTTCAATACGATAGCTCTTCATCAAATGGACTCCTTGTATATACTCTTTTTTCGGTTGCCCAAAATCGCCTACGATGAAAGAGCATTGGTAACCAAAGGCAGCTAATTCTTTCGAAATGAGATATAGATCCACCTCTGCGCCGCCAAAAGTTACTTTACTTGTCGGATTAAAAAGTGGGTACGCAGATCGTGAGATGAAGCAGATCTTTGTTTTTTTTAGGGTATCAGGATTCATTTTTTCACGACCAATATGTAATCGAGTGGAAGTATTTTCTTCATGCCGATGTATCTATCTAACAATAAGGCAATCTTCTGAAATACATAATTTATCCAAAAAGCTACTTTACCGAAAAGCGGGATTCTGTAAGTGAGACCAAGAAAAATTGTTTGGAAGATATATGACAAGAATGAAATAAGGCCACCAGTTTCTCTAATCTCAATAACTTCCAGTCCTGCATCTTGCGACAGTCGTGCCAGCGAATATTTTGTAAATCGCCAAAAATCGTACGGCTCATTATGCAGATACCCGAGAAACGGCACAGTTATGACGCCGTGTGCGCCATCCTTCATAACTCGAGCAATTTCATGAAATGCCTTTTCTGGATACGGAACATGCTCCAAGACATTTCGGGAAAAAACAAAATCGTAATTCCGACTTTTAATACTTGGCATGTCTTGTATATCGGCGACGTAAGTAAGTTCTGAATCAGTCTTTTGAAAATCCATGCTTTCATACACATTGGAGTGCTTCAAGAGTAGGCTTTTATACAGAAGGTGTCCTGCCCCCGCGTCTAGAACTTTCCCTTTGCAATACTTGGGCAATAGGGTTCTAAACTCTTCATAAAAAAGCATGTTTCCCGACGAAGTTTTCCAATATCTATCATCCTCTCGGAGTTCATGATTCATTCTCTCAAGATTCTCTTTAATTATTTTATTCAAATTCATAGGAGGATTTTCATTCTTTCAACTATATTTGCCCATTGAAACACATTTACTGCTCTTGTTCGACTTTCATTTCCCTTTTTGTGCCATTTATCTCCAGAAATAAGATCACGCAAAGCGACGGCAATCCCTGAGGCATCTCTGGGCGCAACAAGAATCCCAGAATCTCCTACCGTCTCAGGACATCCTGAAACATTTGTCGTTATCACCGCACACCCAGCTGACATTGCTTCCAGAAGAGAAACACTGGCGTTCTCTTTTTCGCTAGCGAGTACGTATATTCCCGCTTGCTCAAGTAAGTCTTTGTATTCTTTGTTATTGTTATCAAGCCATCCGTGGAGGACGACCTTGGTCTTGGATGCGCTGGCAAGTACATCTAGCTCATCACGCATTGGTCCGTCACCAGCAATATGCACCTCCCACCCCATATCCTCACCAGAGACCGCTTCTACAAGATATTGAAACCCTTTTCTAGATAGCAACCTCCCTGAAGAAAAAATGATGTGTCTTTTTTGTTGAGGTGTGAACTTAGAAATATCAATTCCATTTGGAATCACAATCGTCTTTGATTCCAGATTCTTTGAAATATTCTTTGTGATTAGGTTTTTGAGATACTGGGACGGAGCCACGATACTCGTTGCATGCATCGTAATAGCTTTGAGAGCAGGTCTAGTGAACTTATGAAGAAAGATGAATCGGTCAGTATTGAATCCAGGAACATCACTTCCATGCGAAGTAATGACATACGGGAGGCCATAGAGTTTCTTGAGTATGTAGGAGATCACTCCCGTCGGGATGATGAAGTGAGCGTGGCAGATGTCATACTTTTCTTTTTTCAGGAGCGCACGTGCCTTCCAGAATCCACTCCACAAGTATGTAAGCTGTTCCCAGGGATGGCAGATCTCTTTCTTGCTCCGAAGGCATGGGACACGGTGGATGCGGAAATGCGGGTTGACCTCTTCGTATCGTGGAAGTCCTTTGTAGTGCATCGTGACCACGTCGATATCATGTTCGCCCGTCTGCGAGAGATACTCAGCGAGTTCATAGCTCACAGGGCTCGCACCTCCACCAAGTGGAGGAAATTCATAATTAAGAAGAAGAATGCGCTTCATGAAATTTTTTTGCCGTCTTTCCACACATGACGGATGTAGTAGCGCTTTTCGGTATTTGAAGAATTAAAGACAATTTTCATGAGGAGATCAGTAACGATACCGAAGCTAAAGAGGATGATCGAAGAAAGCATGAAGAAGAATGTCACAAGTGTCCAACCATTGCGGTTGAGGCTCGTGTGCATCCAGATCTTTCCAAAGAGAGTCCATCCTCCAGCGAGAATGCCGAGTGTAAGAAACATGAGGCTCAGGTAGCCGAAAAGGTGGAGTGGGCGCTGGGAATACTTGTGAATGAACCAGATATACACAAGATCAATAAATCCCCTTGCTGCCTTGGTATAGTTGTATTTACTCTTTCCATGCACACGCATGCGATCATTGACCACGATCTCTCCAATGCGAAATCCCTTCCATCTGAGAAGCGCAAGGATGTATCTATGCATCTCCCCTCCAATATCAAGCGACTTCACTGCTTCAGTGCGATATGCACGTAGTGAGCACCCAGTGTCGTGCACAATGTCACTAATAAAGAGCCGCCTAAGCGCACGGCCAATGCGTGTAAGAATGCGAATCCCCTTTTTGTCGCTACGGACTTTTCTCCAGCCTGCAACGACATCGAGATCCTTTTTTTCAAGAGCGTGAATGAGGCGTGGGATATCAGCGGGGTCGTTCTGGCCATCTCCGTCCATCGAAATGACGATAGAGCCCCGTGCAGCTCTAAAACCGGCATCAAATGCCGTTGCCTGACCATAGTTGCGATTGAGGTCCAAAATAGTCGCTCCTGTGAGAGCCTTGAGTTCCAGAAGTGTCTCGTCAGTACTCACATCATTGATGTAGATCACCTCATACGGGCGGCCAAGTCTTTTTAATACAGCGTGGAGTTCTTTATCCAGAGACGTGATATTCCCAGCCTCGTTATGAACGGGGATAACCACTGAGATATCAATGTCTCTTTCGGAGTGCTCCAGCATATTCGTGTAAGCTCCGATATAGTATACCCGCCAAAGCCCCATGAGTTACCGTGGATAATTGTGTTTTTTACATTAGACCACACTCGAGACCTTAAAATGATGAAAGAGGCGTTCCCCAATACGAAAACTGCCATAGGTGAAGAAGAATGCACTCCATACATCTATCGAATAGTGCATGTGCATGAAGAGTACAACAGCTCCCATGACAAATGCCGTATACAGAAAGAACGTACCGAGCTTCTCACCACGATATAAGAGGTATCCAAGAAACGGCATGGCGACATGACCTGAAAAAAGGAGATCGTGCGAAAATGCGAGGCCCATAAATGGTAGCGGCGTCACGAGTGGAAGTGCCCCATCAGGAAGCGGCATGTGTGTCAGGGCAATCGTTATGTTGCGGATGAGAATGAGGAGGCCTGTATGAAGGAAGACCCAGCCTGCTTTCTCAGGTCTATAGATAGTCGGGTACAAAAAATAGACCAGCATCACTACCAGAAACACTGTAGTTGAAAAAAATGAGAGATGAAGTACAGGAAGAACATCTAGGATGGTATCATGTAGTGATTGGCCATAAACTTGGGAATCGACATACCGTCCGACGAAGAGGTCGAACACGCTAGCAAGGAATAGCACAAGGAGCCCAACCCAAGTATGAACTGTGAAGAATTTGCCCCTCCAGAGTTTGAACTTTTCTCGCATCATAGATATTCTCGCACACAACAAGAGTGTGTACACGAGTAACATATACGCGAACTCACGTTCATAGTGGGTCTCAATTTCTTGTGATCAGAATCGTTCAGAGACAAGAGTCTTCAAAAGATCATCTATGGTTGTGCGGTCAAAACCGGTCGACTTGGTCAAGAAGAGATCATATGTGATCTGCCCTTTTTGCCAGCGAATGCCAGACTGATGATTGTTTGTCGCAGAGACGTGATAGAGATGTCCTTGAAATGACGTCGTGGGGATGGGAATATTCTCGATAGGAACCTTTTTGAAGCGATTGTATTGCTCGACCGCAGCATCAGGTGTCGCAAAGCTGTATGTCGTGAGCCTGATGACATAATCATTTGCTTCCCATTCACATTGACGGAGGGGTCCCCCATCAGGATTTGATTGGAGAGGAAATCGTGTGCTAGAGAGTGTGACATCCCCAACATGAAGCGCCTGCGAAAGTGTTTCTGGCGAAAAGACTGCGCATGCATCATCGATCACCTCTCCGCCAATAGAAGGGACAGTCGCAACGGGAGAAAGCACCGCGTTTCCTGACTGAGGAGATTGTTCCTTTTTCATGAACATCACAATGGCCAATATACCAATAAGGATGACGAGTGCGGGAAGAATGAGATATTTTCTAAGCATACTGAGAGTAAATGTTATGAGTGTTTCTTTACTGCGAGTTTGATGATTTTTTCGAGTTCTTTTGTATCGATATCAGAGATTTTGTTGATGTAGAGACATCCTCCCCCTTCTTTGTACTTCCCTAGCTTGAGCAGATGATCATTCTGCCCTTTCTTTGTGACGAGCTTTCCGTCTGTCATATCAAAGTTCTTGAGCCCATAGAGTGCAATGTTCTGAGCACGTGGAGAAAATCCGATGGTCATCCACTCTGCTTGTTTTCCATTGGCGTACGTGACCATTCTTCGACCAAAGCCGACAATCGAGGGGCCCCACATCTCGGGCTTCTCCTTGGTGACCTTTTCCATGATTTTGGCGATCTCAATCACATCCGCACGCTTCTGTGGGTCTTTGACTGACTGCAAAAACTTCTCAACACTCGCTGTATTCACTTTTGTCTTTGGTTCTGCCATAAAGCTCTGATGATGTGTAATATATCGATGCCCCGCTATCTTTTCTCAAGCATCTTCTTGAGTTCATTGATCACCGCCTTTTCCCAATACTTCATCGAATACCACTTGATCAGCGGTGTTGCGACGATCCGAAGCCACGCCTTATGGATGGTCACCTGATACGTATAGTCGATAAGCGTCCCGTCCTGATGCGGTGAGAGCAACAACTCCTCGTGCCCAGAGGTGCCAAATTCAAAACTATCATTGTCTGAAATGAATCCTCTCCCCGGCAGGATTTCTGTACGCATCTTCACTTGGAAGGTTCTTCCAAATGAGCGTACGGTTGCGAGGATTGCAAGGTGGTTTCCATCACGCTCTTGTATGGTCACTGACTCTGCGACCTTGGGGAAATGCTTAGGCAAGTTCTCAAAGTCGGTCATGATTCTAACCACCTCATCCACAGGTGCGTGTATGACCCATTGTTTGCGAAGTGTAATCTCTTTCATGCCCTCATTGATTCGATGACCCACTCGATGCCGTATTTGTCTCTAAACATTGCAAAAGTGTTTTCTCCCGCATCGTCGATGGGGACCTCTACTTGCCCTCCAGCTGATAGACCGTTGAATATGCGCATCGCCTCTGCTTTGCTTTCGACTGCGACATGGATCTTGCTGCGGTTTTCGTTTTCGCTGACCTTCCCCATGAATGCTGGAACATCATTTCCTATGAGCGAGCCAGAGCCGATAGGAAGAACGATACGCATGAGCTTATCCGCATCAGCATCAGCGACAGGAAACTCCGGAGTTGCAATATCTTTAAAATGCGTAATGCCAGCAAATTCTCCGCCAAAAACTGACTTATAAAAAGTAAACGCCTCCTGCGCATTCCCATTGAAATTGATCCAGGGACTGATTGTCGTCATAGTGTCTATTTTCCTACCATCTGCCGAACATGTACAGCGAAATCCTCGTCTTCTTCATCGACAAGGGCATTATTGACGAGGCTAGCGCGACGGAGCTCTTCAAAAGGCTCGGACGTATCGATCACACCGACGCTATACAGCACCTCATCAAAGAATCCTGGCAGAATTGTCTTGTATGTGATCGGAAAGTCTATTGTGCTCATCGCCTCCACCTCACGAGACACCTCATTGGTGCAATTATGCATGAGCGTGTTGTACATGACCGGCTCCGCATGGATAGCATTAATGTTTGCGGCGAGACGTTTAAACAGCTCCTGCGCTTTCTCTTTTGAAGCTTTGGTCGGATAGATATAGACACGCTCGTTTCTGTGTCCGGTACGTAGTCCGATGATGTCCCTGTCGGTCGCAACGACGTAGATCATCTCGTATTGGTCTAAGAGCCCCCAGAACGGTGAGAATTTCTCTCCCTTTTCTCGGCGAGACTCTACAGAAATGCTGACATGCCTTCCGTCTACGAATGCGAAACTCAGGAATATGTGCGCGAGGCCTTCAAATTCCGCAAAGTGGGAAATGACGACATCGACACCTTGAATGTCACTAACTTTGTATGCGTCCGTGATGTAGTTTTGCTTTGCTTCAAACGGTCCAGTCCAAGTAAAGTCACGCAGGTTCTCGATGGTGAATGCATCCTTGTCAAAGACGATGCGCGGAAGTTTTTCTTGTCCAACCTCCCAATCTCGGTCATGGCTCGGAGTACGGACCAGGAGAATGATCGTAGCGACACAGACAACAACAACCGCAAGGAGGGCAATGCCTCTTCCAAACCATCGCAATATCTTACGGAATTGCATCATACCCGGATGTTCATAGAAGTATCCTTAAAATTATTGAGGCAAAGTGCCTGTTGATTCCTCATTTTTTAGGAGATTCTTTGACCGGACAAAGTAAGAGAACAGAAGGATTGCGCCACCGACGATCATAAGTACGATGATCTTGTTCTGCATATCCATGGTTGCGATATCATAAAGGATTACTTTCCCGACTGTGATGCCAAGGAGTAGCAGACCAAGGAGTTTCTCTGCGTGATACTTCTTTCCGCGCATAATTCCCACGAGAAGCATGTAGATTGCGACAGCCGCCCACCAGATCGTCGTCGCAATGGCTCTTGGGCCACCATGCTCAAGCGAGACCTGAAAGTCATTAGCAAGAGCGGAAATAATATAATTTCCGATAAGTACAAGCGTCGAGAAGCCGAAGATCGCCACGAT
>CAYPEZ010000015.1:0-19651 GCA_964409985.1 uncultured Candidatus Saccharibacteria bacterium | reverse complement strand
GATAGGATGCCTCCCTCCGAAGGAGGCGATGCAGGTTCGATTCCTGCCAAGGGGAAAGGTACGAAACAATCATCCATTCGAGTGGTTTTTTAGTACCTTTCCCCACGGAGTAAGCGAATGAATTCGCTTGCGGCAGGAATTGAGGCCGTTTTCCGTTATTTGTGAGCCATTCTGACGGCAAGCAAATCGGAAACAGGTACTGCCCCTGTAAGGGGAGATTTCTGCCAAGGATGTTACATCTTTGCTACACTACTCCACATGCACGAAAAAGAACTTCAGTGGCTTCTCAGAGAAAAATATCAAGGAAAAGAGAGTGACGCATATGTGCGGGACAAAGCTCGCATACTCGCAGGAGAGCCAATTGACTATGTCATTGGGTGGAAGGACTTCCTTGGAACTCGGATATTCCTTAATCATCACCCTCTTATCCCTCGTGTCGAGACCGAGTACTGGGTTGATCACCTCATCAGCACCATAACCCCCACTCCCCCTTCCCACATCCTTGATCTGTTCTCAGGCTCAGGCGCTATCGGGGTCGCCCTCGCTCGCTCATTCCCAAAAGCGAGTCTCGTATGCGCAGACATTAACACTTCTGCTCTCGAACAAATAAAAGAAAATCTTGCACATAACGGCGTGACGGCAAAGGTTATACGTTCAGATGTCTTTGAACAGATTAGTGACACATTCGATCTTATTGTGGCAAACCCACCGTACATTCCTCATGGAAGCAAAGACCTTCATCAAAGCGTAAAGCGCTATGAACCCCATGATGCCCTCTTTGCGAAAGAAGAAGGGATGGAATTTATTAGGCAATTACTCGAGGATGGAAAACGCTACCTTTCCCCTCGTGGAGTCCTGGCTATTGAGTACGATGATCCCCAAAAGTCATCCGTTGAAGCCCTCGGAAAAGAGCACGGCTGGGACATGGAATTTTTAAAGGACCAGTTTGGCCTGTGGCGGGCTGTTCTCTGTATACCGATGAAATAAAAAACATCGCACATGCGATGTTTTTTATTAGCGAGAGCGAGTATTGATCTTCTTCCCCTTTCGCTTCTCTTTCTTGCGCTTGGCAACTTTCTCTTTTTTATTCATGAGAAAAGTATAACAAAATTATATGGAAAAACAAACCCCGTGAGATAGCGCCTTGGTGCGGCATCTCACGGGGTGGGAACAAACTAGCGATATGATGAAACATTTGCCATCATCACATCACTGGAAAGAGTGAAGAGACTCTCAAGCATGTGCTCGAAAGACAAAAAGACGTCGCCCATAAGAAGTTTCATCGCCACGACAAGGATGACGAAACTCATAGCTGAACGCATCATATGAGAAAGAGCGGTTAAGGAGAGCAGGTGCCAGGTTTGCGGCCGAAGGGTTCGACCGGACCCCCACTGTTCTCCTTGCGCAGGAGTTCATGGTCTAGATGAGACCCCCGCAAAAGGAAAACAGTGCTCCTATCTCTAAGAACCCTATCCTCTAGGAGAAAGTCGCATGCTACATCCCAAAACTCTTGAGTTCACTCTCTAGTACTTCCACCCTATGTGTGACATCGAGATATGCCATGTCCTGCTTTGAAAATAGTTCGCTTGCTGTCTTGTACTCATCTTCGATATTCCACCGACGAAGCTCAATATCATGCATTTGCTTTTCAATATCAAATCGCTCTCCTGCGAGTTTTTCTTCTTCCGCAACCGTCAGAGGCATCTTGACTGCGAGCGAACGCTTGAGCTCACCCAGACGACGCTCGTTCTTCTCTGCTTCGTCGAGAGCAGTCTTGAGCCTCTTTATACTGTTATCAAGAATATTCCGTTGTGATTCGATTGTCGTTTTCTCTTGATTCACCGCAGCGAGCTTCAATCGAACTTCTCGACGCTTGTACTCAGCATCAATCCAGACAACACGTGCGTCAATATCCTTCTCGCGTTTAACAAGAGAAAGCGCTTCTTCTTCTTTCCCGTTCATTTCTCCTTCCACAGCGACGAGCCGCTTTTTTTGAAGAATGCGTTCTTGCTCAACTTTTCGCCGCTCTTCAACCTTTACCCATCGATCACGTTCAATTGTTCGGCGAACTTCTCCCGTTAACCCCTGTTCTTTTCGCTCAAGATCATCAATGTCGTTCGCTAGCTGTGCCTCTCGGAGTGCCAGTGGCTTCATTTGGTTATCAATATTTTGCTTCTCGACATTGAGCGATTTTAGACTCTCGTCTATCGCAGAGCGTGCGCCTGCAATTTGCGCTCTCTCACCAATTAATCGCTGCTTTTCAGCATCAAGGTCCGCATTTGCCTGAAGAGGCTTAGGGGATACATGCTGAGCTCCAATTTGTTGAACCGGTTCTGGTTGCACAAAAGGCTCAATGGGTTTTGGTTGCAGCGAATTGATATTTGCTTGTGAAGGTAGCGGGCGTTGGGGCTGAACTGGAGTAGCCACCTGACGTGGAGCTATGGGAGTATTCCCTGTTGCGTTAATTTGAAATGTTGGACCACCACGAAGATACTCACTAATTCCTAGATCAATTCCGATGTCTTCGTCTTTTAGCTGAGAGGATGAGGTTTTTGTGGTTGAAGAGGGTTGAATGATTCTTGGCATCGGGGGTGGCACCATAGGACGAGGAGGTTGTATGGGCGTTTGGGGTTTCTCCAGAAATGAAGCTGGCTTTGTTTGTGGAGAAATTGATGGCATCTCCTTGGGTTGCACGCTTTTCATGACCGGTGGAGGAGGTGTTGCTGATGATGGTGCCGGTGCAAAGATACTCCCCTGTGTAGGAGGCTGGGGTTTTGGAGGCATTGTTGGGGCAAGGGAAATGACAGGCGGTGGGGTCGATGAGATAGCCTTATGAACAATGGTCGGGGGAGGAACCGCTGGTGTTGGTTTCTTCAACTCAACCTTCGGTGGTTGAGACATGACGACTGGTCGTTGAGGAATCGGGAGTGCGGATCGAGGAGACGCTGGGGTCCTTCCAAGGGGCGTCACCTTTCCCTCATCACTGTGGACAGGAAGCTTAAGCGCCTGAGGTGTGGGAGGTTGAGGTGTTTCAGGATGATTTTTTGACTGAAGAAGTGAAGACAGGAATCCTGGTCTTTCTGCTGGAGGTGTTGGAGCACTCTCGCTCGGCCACATCACCTTGCCCGACCCACTCACTGATCCTGTAGAGATTGTCGCTCCCCCAGAAAGTTTTTGGAGGTCTCCGGGCATTGTTCGGACAAGCGGCCGCAGCCCCCCCTGAGAGGCCACGCCTTGATTTCCTCCTTGCGGCTGTGATGGCGGCATACTGAGTCTTCAGTATACCACTACCTTTCATCTTTCCTCTACGATATTCATCCACAACGCGAATCATCTACGAACACAACAAAATAGTCCTATGATATGATGCGAGAAGTATTTTGCCGTATGGAACACGACTACCCATGGTCTAGAATGACCGCCCCACTTTTTACGATTGGCATCATTCTCATCCTCCCTTTGTGTCTTTTTTTTGTTCTGGCATTACTGTGGGCCAATGGCAGTGAGCAGAACGTCTCCGAACGACAATTATTGGGGCAGACAAAAATGATTGCTGCACACCTTACGACTTGGGAGAACTTGCAACGATCTGTCGCAGAATCTCTCGGCGCATCAAGCGACCTGCGACAGGCATATCGTTCATACAGTATCCACGAAGGATCATCGAAAGAAGATGATCGCATCTTCCTTGAACGCCTCCTTGCCCAGGGTGTACAAACACACGAGGGTGTTCGTGCAACAATTATTTCTCTTCAAGGTAAAGAAAGTGGAGTGATTGTGACAAATCCTGAAAATACATTTACCATCCCTCCGTTTCCAAGGCTATTAGATGCGACAGAACGCACAATTGTCTTAGATGAGTACATGTTGGATGGTGGAAACTTTGTCCTTCTCACCCCCCTCCTCGCCACAGGAACAGGGACCCCAGAGGCTGTCATTTTACTTGAAGCACCGCTTACACTAGCGGATATGGTCATCTCAGATGTGCCAGAGTTTTCTTTTGCACTATACACAGCAAAGGGCGAGCGCGCGTGGGGAGACGAATCGACTCCAACACATCTCTCAGATGCAGCACTATTGGCAGCCCCAAAACAAGAGCAGACGGGGCTCAAAGAAGATGGGGATGTTACTGCGTTTTATGTTTCTCAGAAGGATCATGAATGGATCCTTCGCGGTGCTTATGTTTCGAGTTGGATTCCTCGGAACTTTCCTTTGTGGCTCATTGTTCCTATCCTCTTAATGACCGTCCTTGTGATGGGGATTGTATGGCGCAAGTTTCAAAAACTTTTTACGCCCCTCTTTACGACAATAGACACAATCTCAGATTCGAGCAGCAGAGTAACTGAAACGTTTTCTCAGCTGAGATTAAAAGGAACAAAAAGCCTTGATTCAGCTCGCTCTTTGAGTGAACGCGCACATGAATATGAAGAAAAGAGCTCTGTCCTCTCTGAACTTATCAATGAGCTCACAGCGACAACTGAAAAGATGATTCTCTCTTCACAAGGCATTCGGCTTTCTTCCGAAAAAATTGCTACCCTCACGAAGAACGCAAGTACAAAAGGTCAAACTTCACAAGAAAGCCTTGAGAAAATTAAAAAAATGACCGCAGACACAGCAACGATTGCACGAACAACAGCGAACCGATCACGAGAGATTCGCACAATCGTTGACACCATAACCAAAATTGCCGAGCAGACAAATCTATTGTCGCTCAACGCAGCCATCGAAGCTGCACGTGCCGGAGAAGCTGGGAGAGGATTTAGTGTTGTTGCGGATGAAGTTCGTAAACTCGCTGGAGCATCTGCACATGCCGCAGAAGAAATTAGAACTCAAGTAGAAAAAATGCTTGTACAAATGGAAGACACTGTGCTCGCTGCTGAAAGCGGACTCCATCATGCCGATCAGAATGCTCAAGTGGTAACAGATGCCCTATCGGAGCTCCAAAGTGTCTCTGAAGCAACAGCACATCTGACGACCCAGATGGAGGACATCGATACAAAAAACAAGACCCAACTTGAAAAATTAAAAGAAGCAGAGGGGTATACTCGCGTCATGACAACAACAGCGACACACAACACCCTGTTGGTGAATGATCTTGTTCAGTCCCTAAAAAGTGATGCAGCTTCACAACTTGAAATGGTTCAGACGATCGATAGACTCCAGCGACTTTTGACTTCCCTGCGGAGATTTAGTCTTCCCAAAGAAGACGAAGTGGTAAAGACCCCTCGTGGGCGCGATGAAATCATCCGCCTTGAGCCTGTTGACTCTAAATAATAAATGTAGTATAATGTAAGCATGCTCTATAACACTCTAGGAGGTTGAGATGAGCACAGTTTTTTGGATCTTGGTCGCTGTTGTTGTTCTCCTCCTCGTTATCCTGCGAGATGGAAAAGAGGAGAAGAGACTCCCCTATGTGGACAGGTACATCACTGAGGGTAATGACGGGGAACCCGTCACTCTTCGTGAGAAGTACCTCATGGATGGCTCCGAAGCGTATCGGAGAAAGCAAGCCGAAGTAAACAACAGGCGTGCAATGGAGAACAACGATGGGTACGGGGACCACTTCCCTGACCCGTGACCTAAAGGGCGTGCTGACAATATGTCGCACGCCCTTATCTTTTTTATTCGTATCTAAGTGCCTCAATAGGGTTCTTTTTTGAAGCTTTACGTGCGGGATAAAGACCAAAGACAATACCAACAATGAGAGCGATTCCCACACCAAGAAATGCTCCAGTCCATGGAAACGTGTACTTCCAATCAACTGACAACACTTGAGAAAGAATGAGGGATGCAACATACCCCAAGAACGATGCAATAGTGATCCCAATCACACCCCCGAGCCCTGTGAGAGCCATTGCCTCAATAAGAAACTGATTGAGGATGTCTTGTGGTGTCGCGCCGACCGCCATTCTGAGTCCAATTTCTTTTGTGCGTTCGGTCACGGACACAAGCATGACATTCATGACCCCGATTCCTCCGACGAGAAGCGAGATAGCAACAACCGAAGAAAGAAATGCGGTGAGCGCAGAGAGGATTGTTGTTATCTGACTAATAACTCCTTGAGAGGTCTCAATATAAAAATCGTCTTTATCAGTTTCAGAGAGTCTATGCTGCTCACGGAGTGTCGCACGGATATCCTCTACGGATCGAGCGACCTTGTCTGCCGCTGAGACTCTCACCATGACTTCGTTGTAATAATCAATCCCCAACAAATATTCCCGTGCAGTTGAATATGGGATCACAACCATCTTGTCACTATTAAAGAGCGTTGATGCCCCTTTTTTGGGAAGAAGTCCAACGACACGAAATGCTTTATCTTTAATACGAATATATTTCCCAATGGGTGAATCAAGTCCAAACAATTCTGCTTGGACCTCGGGACCAATAATCGCCACAGGAGCAAGGGTACGGATATCTGCATCTGTAAATATCTCCCCTTCGCTAGGAGCTGTGTTCATCATCTGGGTCATGAACTCAGCGTCCCATCCAAGAATCGTGGGTCGATATGTCTCTCCCCCATACGAGACACTCGCAGATACAAACACCACCGGGGCCAAATCTCGAATTTCGGGGACATTGGACTTACGCAAAAGTGCATCAATATCTCTTTCTTTGAGTGAATCCGCAAAGAGTGTGTTCGCAAAATCACTTGGACCTGAAGGATTACGCCCAGGACGAACAACAATTGTTTCCGCTCCAAGACCTCCTAATTGAGAGAGAATAAGTGCCTGTGCTCCTTCTCCAAGAGCCATAATGAGTATGACCGCCATAATACCGATGACGATTCCCAAAATCGTAAGGAAGGAGCGGGTTTTGTTTGCTCGCAAACCATCGTATGCGGTTTTTGCTGTAAATGTCAGTTTCATAGTTCTTTATCCGCAACCACTTCTCCATCTTTTACACGAATGAGCCTTTTTGCATGTTTGGCGATGTGCTCATCATGAGTGATCAATACAACGGTTTTTCCTTGTTCGTGAAGTCTGTCAAAAATCTCCATCACCTGCGCTCCTGAAACAGAGTCGAGGTTCCCAGTAGGTTCATCCGCAAAGAGAATCTGCGGCGAGGTCACAATTGCGCGAGCAATTGCCACTCTTTGTTTTTCTCCTCCAGAAAGACGCGTGGGAAGGTAATCAACACGGTGTGAGAGACCGACAGCATCTAGCACAGCCCTAGCATGCATCTCCCAATCTCTACTCGGGACGTGAGAATACGAGAGAGGGAGCATCACGTTTTCCATAACACTAATCCTAGGTAAAAGAAAAAATTGTTGGAACACAAATCCAATTGTCGCGTTTCTTACTTGCGCAAGCTCTGGGTCTGTGTAGTCACCAATATCCTTACCACTTAACCGATAGACTCCCTCCGATGGTCGATCAAGTAGTCCCAAAATATGCAGGAGTGTAGACTTTCCTGACCCTGATGGACCCATGATCGCAACATATTCTCCGGGTTCAATAGTGAAGGTCGCATCACGCAATGCATGCGTCGCAACATCTTCCATAAGATAGGTCTTTGATATGTGCTGAACATCAATGAGTGCCATGGTGCGGTGATTGAATCTGCCCATCATGAATGCGGATGATGCGCTCTGCCATTTTCCCAAATTCTTCCTCGTGTGTCACCATAATGATGGTTTGGCCTTTTTGGTGAAGGAGTTTGAAAATCCCCATTACCTGTTGTGAGGTTTCGGAATCGAGATTTGCTGTTGGCTCATCTGCAAACAAAATAGCGGGACTGTGAGCAATGGCTCGAGCAAT
The DNA here is from genome assembly GCA_964409985.1 of uncultured Candidatus Saccharibacteria bacterium. Taxonomy (GTDB): domain Bacteria; phylum Patescibacteriota; class Minisyncoccia; order Phycocordibacterales; family UBA6899; genus CAYPEZ01. Next base: position 11,894 of record CAYPEZ010000015.1, on the reverse strand, counting down.
AGAGACTCTTTGCTGCTCCCCTCCTGACATTTGTGATGGAAGATTTCGAACTCGATTCGCAAGACCCACCGCATCGAGTGCCGCATGTGCTTTTATTTGCGCACTACCCTTCCACTCACCACGCATAAGCATTGGAATCATGACATTTTCTTCTGCTGTGAGTTCGGGCAAGAGCGCGTAGTCCTGAAAAACATATCCTAGTTTCTCTAATCTCATTCGCGCACGAACGGCGGTTGAAAGCCCACTCATTTGTATACCATCAAACACAATATCCCCCGACGTTGGATGATCGAGGAGAGAAAGTTGGTACATCAACGTAGATTTCCCCGCTCCACTTCTGCCCATGATTGCGACAAAAGATCCTTTTTCGATATCGAGCGTGATGCCTTTCAAGACATGAGTTGTGACGCTCCCGTTTGTAAATGACTTCCGTAAATTGTGCGTTGAAATCATGTGCATGGTTATGAAGTGCGTCCAAGAATTGAATCGAGGGTGTTTTTTGAAATAATCATGCGCGCAGGAGTGTATCCAGCAATAATTGTCGCAAAAATTAAGATCGCCATTTTAAGCAGTGTATCTTCAATCGGGGCAAGAAGAAGACCATCAGCAAAAGGAAAATCAATCGGATTCATGTCGAAATAAGGCTGAATAAAGCCGTACAAGATACCAAGACCCAGAACAGATCCCGCAAGAGCATAGAAGACAGACTGAAGGACATAGGAAATCTCGATGGCAAGTGGCGCAATCCCAATCCCTTTCATGATTCCTATATATTTTCTTCTCGTAACAGCATTAATGAATATGACAATAAAAATGGTAATGGACGCGACAACTAGAGCAATACCGCCAATCACACCACCTAAAAGGGTGAATGTTTGTCGAATCTGATCAAGAAACGTTCCTTCTGATTCTCGAAATGTCTGCACAATGGCAACATCGCCAAAACCATTTCCTAAAAAGACGTCTCGAACCGACTCCGCAGTTGCATCTGGGCGAATACGTACAGCAATCTCATTGACTCGAAAATCCGTGCGTCCCAAGAGGTTCCGAAGTTCGCGATCAACAAAAAAGATTCGATTGCTTACATCAGCAACTTTCGACCCCACAATACCTTTCACGGTAACTTCTTTTTTGATATCACCTATCATGACACGTATTTTTGTCCCGACGTGCACATCTTTGAGAGTATCAGAAAAGAAGCCTCCAACAGTATATTGGGAAAGAAGGTTCTTCCCCAACAAAACCATTCCATCATCATCTCCCGTAAGATAAGACCCCTCAAGAAGCAAATGCGAAAGCCCTGTGACTTGGTCCTCACTCCCAGGATCAATACCAACCATGACAGCACTGGCCTTATCTGGATCTTCTCCCTTGGCAACAGCAATGCGATAGTTCGACTCCGCCATACCACCCGAAAGGTATCGAGGACTCACTGCCGTAACATCTGGGAGAGATTTTGCTAGCTGCACAATATCGACACTGCGATCAATTGCGTCTTCGGTCGGGAATGTTTTAAAAATAACGTCTCCTGTGTACTGCGTACGGAGCGACAGACTCGCCCCTTCTGGGAGTCCCACGAGTATCCCGCCGATGACGACAAGATTCAGAAACGTGAGCACCATCACGAACACGATAAGAATAGTCGTCCAAGGATTCCCGCGAAAGATTTGCCGTACCGCTAGGAAAAAACCAAGTCGAATCGCTGACATGTTTATGATTTCTTTTCGAACACGATCACAGGTTCTCCTTCAGAAACCCCCGAGAGAATTTCCACCTTGCCGTCTGAACCACGTAGGCCGAGCGAGACCTCTCTTTCCACGGGAACACCCGAGAGCAGCACGCGCACGACACGCTTTCCATCCTTCTCGGATAGTGCTCGTGCGGGGATGATCACCACACCATCACGCTTATCAGTCGCAATCACAATATTTGCCGTCATGCCAGACCGCACCTTATCTCCCGTGTCCTCAAAACGTAGAGTGATACGATATGTTGGAACCCCATCAATTATACGTCCCGCTGGATCAATACGTGCGATTGTCCCCAAAAAGACTTCTCCGTCTCCATACGCATCAAGAGTGATTCGCGCCTCATCTCCTTCTGATAATTTTGCAATATCGACTTCTGGGACATTGGCTTCAATTTTATATGCGCCCTTACTTTGCATACTTACAAGTGGCGTCCCAGCTAATGCAATAGCTCCTTGCTTGCCATCTTGCTTTGTTACCACTCCCTCAAAAGGAGCGGCAAGGGAGAGTTTGTTCATTTGGGACTGATATGTCGCTACCGAGGCTCTTGCTGAGGAAATTTTTGCCCTTTGTGCTGCAAGGTCTTCAGACGTCGCTCCAGCTTTTGTGAGTGCTAATTTTTCAGCGGCAAGGGCAACTGATGACTTTGCTGCTCGCCACTTTTCTTCTGCTGTCACGAGTGTAGTAATTGCGGTGCTAATATTTGTGCGCGCAGTGGAAACATTTGATTTATATCCATCTATTGTGGTCTGTGCGAGGGCAGATGATGGGGTAAGTGCATTGACTAGCAAGGCGAGCGTTTCGAGGTATTTTTTAATCTCCGAAAGATTCTGTTTTGCAGATGCAATACTTCCGACAAGGTCATTTTGGGTTTGAAGACCCTGAGACCAGGAGACTAGACGCGTCTCTATATTTTTTCGTGACGTAATAGCGTTGAGGGATTCTTTGTAGTCAGTGACCGAGAAAATAAATTGTGGATCAACTCTCGGATTGAGAAAGAGGATGTCTGTTTTGTTTCGAATTGCATCATCGGACTTTGTGTATGCATCAGTAATTGATTCATCTAAAGAATTCTCCGCATCGAGGAGTGAACTTTCCGCATTATCGAGCGTGACCTGAGATACCTGTATTTCTTCGGGACGTGCCCCCCGAAGGAGTTTTTCTAGTTGTGCTTCTTCGAACTGAAGATTTGCTTGTGCTTGCGAAAGCGACGCGCTCACACTGCTAGCATCAAGCCGCAATAGAGGCTGTCCTTTTACCACATGTTCTCCCACAAGCGCACCAACGGACACAATCCTCCCGGCGCCCTCAAACGCAAGGTCAATAGCTGACTCAGCTTCAACTTTTCCCGTCACTGTCACCTCTTGCACCAAGCTTCCTTTTTCCGCAGAGACAGTTTCATATGGTGATATTGGGGTTCGAGGATAGAGGCGATATCCCGCAAAAAATAACGCAATAAGGATCACTCCTGTAATAACTTTGTGTGTCTTCGCCCATAGAATAAGAGCTTTCATCTCCTGATAGTAACACACTACCGCTACATTTTTTCGGCAATACGCACAAGGAGTCGGACAGGCTCCCCAGCGGCCCCTTTTGCGAGATATTCCCCTTCGACTGTCGTCATACGGGGAGCGATATCGATATGGGCCCAAGGGTAGCTCTTCGCAAATTGATACAAAAAGATCGCACCGTTAATAGCACCACCATCACGACCCTTTCCCACATTTGACCAATCGCCAACTGAACCTTTAATTCCTTCTTCGTATTCGTCCCACAAAGGAAGTCGCCAGAGTCTGTCTCCTGTGGCTTCGCCAAGTTGCGTGAGCTTGATAGCAATACTATCTGTTTTGGTAAACAACGCAGAACATTTGTCTCCAAGGGCAACGCATGCTGCTCCTGTAAGTGTTGCGACATCGACGACAAATCTGGGAGAATATTTTTCTGCATAAGTGAGTGCATCTGCAAGAATGACTCGCCCCTCAGCATCGGTGTTCCCAATCTCAATCGTCTTTCCGCTCATCGAACGAAGCACATCGCCAGGGCGATAACTCGACCCAGAAGGCATGTTTTCAACAGCTGGGATTAAGCCAATAACATGTTTTTTGATTCCCAGACGAGCGATTGCTGCGAGAGCATGGATCACCGCAGCACCTCCAGACATATCCATGTGCATATCATTGATTGAATTCCCAGGTTTTAAATTCAATCCTCCTGTATCAAATGTGACGCCTTTTCCGACAAACACGAGTGGTTTTTTCTCTGCTTTCCCCTTCCACTCAATCACAATAAACCGAGGTGGCACATCGGATCCTTTCCCCACCCCAAGAATCGCACCCATACCAAACTTTTCCATCTCTTTCACATCAAGGACATTTACCGTCGCCTTGGTCCCTTTTAATGCATTCCGTGCCGCCTCGCCAAGTCCTTCCGGGGTCATATCCCCACCAGGAGTATTTGCAAGTTCTCGAGTACGGTTGACCTCATCTCCGATCACTCTCCCACGCTCGAGGCCGTCCCAGAACGCCTTTGGGAGTTTCCCAGAAAAATGGATGGACTCAACTTTTGGCCAACCTTCTTTTGGGGGTGTCTTGTATGTTGTGAACGCATAGTTCGCCAACTCTGCATTTACTGCAAATACTTCACCCCACTCTTTTTGTGAAAGTATGTGTTTTGGAAGTGTCGCGCAATCAATGGACAGTGAAAAACATTTTTCTCTTTGCGCTATGCTGATGATTTTTCTCGGGAGAAATTGGAGATCGCGCACAGACATTTTCCGAGAAACTGCGATACGAATAAGGCGTTCTCCATTTTCCTTAGTCACGAGTTGGTCTTTTGCCCCCTCTTTACTATCAAAAGAGACCACTGTTTTATATTGAGCTTCTTTTTGTAGATATACAATCATAGTACTTTCCTTCATAGCATACCGAGAGAATCAACTCAAGAACACATAGACAAAATTAGTCAATGACTGGAAAACTAAGAAATTCACCGTCGATGCCCATGCTATACTTTTCGTTATGAAAGCAGTACAAAAGATTCTTTTGGTTGAAGACTCAGAGCCACTTCGCAATGTCCTTAAAGAAAAGCTTACGAGTGAAGGTTTCCAAATTCTAGAAGCTTCTGGTGGAGAAGAGGGTCTTAAGATCGCTACAACAGAACATCCGGATCTGATCATTTCTGACCTTGTCATGTACCCCGTTGATGGACGCATGATGATCGAGAAAATTCGACAAGATAGCTGGGGAAAAACCGCAAACATTGCGGCACTCACAAACCAAAATGATATCGAAGAAGAAGATCGGTTGAAGCCATATAATCTTGTCGCATACTGGCAAAAAGCAGACTCAAGCCTCGACGAAATTGTTGAAAAAATTAAAGGCCTCGCAAAAGAAAGCGGAAAGAAAAAATAATTATGGATGCCCAACAAAAAACGATTCTCATTATCGAAGACGATAACGCACTTCGTGCGGTGCTCGTTGAAAAACTCACTGATGAGGGGTTCCAAGTGATTGAAGCAATAAACGGAGAAGAAGGATTCGAGACAGCAATGAAGTCTCGCCCTGCGCTCATCTTGCTCGACATCCTTATGCCAAAACTCGACGGATTATCCATGCTGACGAAGATGCGTGGAGGAACAGACCCGTGGGCAAAGCATGTCCCTGTGATGGTGCTTACCAATTCTACAGACGCACAGACAATCTACCGAGCGACGAACCTTGGAGCAAGTGATTTCCTCATTAAAAGCGAGTGGTCTCTTGATGCCATCGCACAGAAAGTTCGCGACCGCTTGGCGGGAGCGTAGTTTCTTCTTGTTTTTCCTCTGAAAAAGAAAGTGGGGGATCCTTACGGATCCCCCGTGCCCTTTCGGCATCTTGAGAGTATGACCTCCCAATCTGTTGAGGTCCCCAAAAAAAGGGTTGGCCTCCTGAGCGCTAAACACCTAGGGCTGCACACGAATACCTCGGACGCTTTTGACCTGAAGTAAGAGTCCTTTTGGCGGTACAGCGCCAGATACTCATAGTGTAGACCTTTACTCACACTTCGCTCACAGGTTATACACAGGTTTATACACAAATTAAAAAACCACCCTTCCGGGTGGTTTTTTAAAAGTATGTTATTTTGCCTTATAGCCTAATGCTTCGATCTCTTTCACAATAGCTGCTTTAGAGGTCTTCGTGTCATCAAATTCCCAGTCACCGCTCTTGTTGTCATAACTTACAAAGACATTTGAGACACCGTCGATCCCTTCAGTGACCATCTGGATGCCTGTTGCGCATGCGCCACAGTGCATACCATCGATATCCATATGGAGTTTCTGTATTGCCATAGAATGCCATTATAACAGACTAATGGAGATTTGTATCTTCCCCCCTCTTTATCCGCCTAACCTCTTCGCCGTCCTTTAAATGGTCTGTTTTTTGGTTTTTGAAACGGAGCTTTCCTGCCCATTGAGCAAATATGGACTTCCCTCCCACGCGATAATCGCCCCCATCATTACGGACAGGCTCTCTCTCTACACTACCTTGTGCGGGATGATCATCAGCTCTTTTATCACCCTCGTCGCCAATACCAAGATTATTTGCAAGTTCCCCGTAATAGGCTGCATTTTACTCGCTCGCTCTTCTGGTGAGTCATTCACATCTGGGTCTGTTGGAGAATATTGTTCTGGATTCATCATAATGTCCTATTTATCACACCAACACAGTCTATCACTTTTTGCCCTTTGACGCTTTCTCCTCTTTAGCCATACGCTTTTCGATTGGAGGGACATAGCGCTTAAGAGAGAGCGAGTTCAAGACAACAGAGACAGAGCTGAAGGCCATGGCAAATCCGGCAATCTCAGGTCGAAGGGTCGCTTGAGAGAGGTTACGGAAGACAGTCCCCCATGATCCCCACGCTTGCTCGATATTGAGGACCCACTGCGCTGGCTGACCTCCCGTCTGGGTGATGAGAAGGTGGGCACCAGCAGCAACAGGAATTGCGACAACGTTGTAGAAGAATGCCCAGAAGAGATTCTGCCAGACTTTCTTGATGGTCTTTGCAGAAAGCTGGATAGCTGTCACCACATCACGAAGGTCGTCTTTTACAAGAATGATTTCACCGGTCTCAATAGCCACATCAGAGCCTGACCCAATTGCGATACCGAGATCTGCCTGAGCAAGTGCTGGGGAGTCATTGATACCATCACCCACCATCGCAACCTTCTTCCCTTCTGCTTGGAGTTTCTTTACGTTCTCGGCCTTGTCTTGAGGAAGCACTTCTGCAAGCACTCGGTCAATACCCACCACACGGGCAATCGCATTTGCAGTCTTTGGATTATCCCCAGTAATCATCACAATTTCCTTCCCCATCTTCTTGAGCTCTTCAATGGCCTCCTTGGCAAATGGCCTGAGTGTATCTGCCATACCAATAACTGCTGCGAGCTTGCCATCAACAATCATATAGACCGCCGTCTTCGCTTCATCTTGTAGGCGATGCATGACTTCTTCTTGACCTTTGGTATCAATCTTCACAAGTTCCATACACTTTTGGTTTCCAATGATGATGTGGCGGTTCATCACCTTTCCTTCAAGACCCATGCCGGAAATCGCTTTGAAGTCCTTTGGTTCTTCGAGTTTCTTCCCCGTCTCCTTGCCCTTCTCGACAACAGCACGTGCGAGTGGGTGTTCGCTTCCAGTTTCGAGTGATGCGGCCATATAGACGAGGTCATCCTTCTTAAATGCCGGGTCGATAACTTCAAAGTCAGTCACAACAGGTTTCCCAATCGTCAGTGTGCCTGTTTTGTCAAACACAATTGCGTTAATACGGTATGCCATTTCCAATGCCTCACCACCTTTCAAGATAATTCCATACTTTGCTGCCCGGCCAATACCAACGACGAGTGCTGTTGGTGTCGCAAGACCCATGGCACACGGGCAAGAAATCACAAGAACAGCAATCATCTTGATGAGGGCCGCGCGAAATGGGAATTCTCCGATAAAGTACCATCCGATGAAGACGACAACGGAGAGAATAACAACGGCAGGAACAAAATACTCGGATACTTTATCAACGAGGTCTTGAACAGGAGCGCGCTTTGCCTGGGCTTCCTCAACCATGCGAATGATCTGATAGAGGAGCGTGTCCTTCCCCACTTTCTCGGCCTTAAACTTGATGAGGCCTTCTTGGTTGATTGTGGCGCCAATAGCTTTGTCGCCCACAGTCTTCCCAACCGGCATCGACTCTCCTGTGACAACCTTCTCATCAATATGTGTCTTCCCTTCGACAATTGTTCCGTCAACGGGAATCTTCTCTCCTGGGCGAACAATCACAACATCTCCCACCTTGAGATCGCCAAGAGGAATAGTCACTTCTTGGCCATCACGCATGACGTGCGCTTCTTTCGCCTCAAGTTTCAAAAGCTCTTTAATAGCCGCAGATGCACGTCCCTTTGCTAATACTTCGACATAGCGGCCAAGAAGAATAAATGTCATGAGTGCCGCAGAAGACTCCCAGAATGGGTGATCGATGTTGAAGAAGAGAAATCCGAACATGGAGTAAAAGTAGGCAGCGCTGGTTCCAATCATCACCAGCACATCCATGTTTGCCGCACCGACACGAATAGAGGTGAATGAATTCTTGTAGAATTGCCACCCGATGACAAACTGAATCGGTGTCGAAAGGATCCAGTAGATGAAGTTGAGGTCTATCCCCCAGATTGCATGAACATGCGGAAGATTGAACATGTGAATGAGCATGTAGTAGACGACAATCGGAGCAGAGAGGAAGGCGGCTGCCTTAAAACGCTTCTTTGCTTCAATGATTTTCTTTTCATCCTTACGCTCTTCTTCTTCTATGCTGGCTGTATCTTCGCTTGGACGAATGAGATCGTATCCAAGCTTGTTAATGAATTCATCAATCTTCTCAAGGGAAATCTGGCTTTCATCGTATTCAATGGCAGTCTTCTCACTCCCGTAACTTGTTTGAATTGAAGAAACCCCGGCCTGTTTTCCTACAAGCTTATCGATAAGCACTGAGCATGAGGCACAGTGCATACCTTTGACTTTGAGAATGACTTTTTGTACTGCCATACGATATTGATTAGCTGAAAAGTACTACCGAGGCTTCACACGGAGGATCCCCGTCTGATCAAAGTGTCCTCGCTCTTTTCCGTCAACAATACCAGACCCACAAGAAACAGAGCAGATAAATGGATAATCCCCTGCCTTTGTTGCAACAAACTCAGGAATGATGGCTGTTGAGTTTGCGGGAATGCGCTGAGACACCCCGTACGCATCAATCTGGACACCATGGTCATAAGAATCTTCATTCACAAACGAAAGCCGCACAGTATCACCTTGATCCACCTCAATCATGTCTGGCTTAAACTCCCAGCGATTTTTGGTCGCAGTCACAGTAATCTCACGTACCTTTCCTTGCGCAACAGCATTCGCAGTCTGCTGTTGTGATTCTTTGTTTGTTGACTTGTAAGCGACTCCACCACCGATAAGGACAAGGAGTACAATTCCAATAATGACGAATTTGTTCATAATAGTGCTCAAAAAAAATGTTATTGAACGCGTAAATATTTATCGACACTTATAGACAATAAGCCCATAAGGATGAGTGATACTCCAACAAGTATCCACCACCGAGATGACCATGGTGTTGCGAGTTCAAAGCCCTCAGTTCCGTGATCGTGGAAGGATCCGTCATCATGCACGTGCACAGCACCTGATTGTGTATGAGCATCCAGATGTGGCTCCCCGGCAGCATGACCAGCATCAGCAAAAGAAAGTAACGGCATACCGATTGCAAATAAAAACATCAAGGAAACAAGGATCTTCTTCATATGAGGTAATAGTATCATGTCGTTTAATGAGTATGATTATGACCATCCCCAGCAGCTGGTGCAGGTGCAACTTCAGATTGCGGGTCTTGTGATTTTGTTCCTGGGGTCCTACCGTCCAATATCGCAATGACTTCACTGACTTTCGGAAGCGCTGCGGCTGCGGTAGTGCCTCCGTGGTCATGAGATCCACCACTGGCAACATAACGGAACCACATAGGAAGTGCCCATGCGAACGTCACAACAATGAAGAGTGATGCAAAGAAGTATTTCCCTCTTCTCTGCGACAAGAGCTTCTCCTCATACTCTTGTGCTTCCGGGTTTCTGAGACCTGACCCAGTTCCGTACTGCTCTACCTCCTCGTGCGCACGACGTTCTTGTTCGAGTCCATCTATAAGGGTTTCGATTTCTTTTATCCGAGCTCCATGTGCGCTCTCAGGAATATGTGTTGAAATTTCGTAGCTTCGAAGTTCTTCACGAAGCTTGTCCATCTTGTGCTCAATGGCCTGCATGCGAAGCGCTGGTGTTGACTTCACCCGCTTGCGTTCTTTTAGCCAGTACCACCATAGCGGCACGATCCAGAGGATAACAATAAACCAATTCCCCCATTCAAGCGGCTGTCCAAAAAGACCCACACCTGTCTCAAGTCCATGGACATGAGCAACGTTGGTTCCAAGGTTTGTATTAAGCGCCTCATTGACTCCATGCTCGTTGGTGAGCTTTTCAAGAAGATTGTGCTGACCTGAATTAACCCACCAGTCATGCGAAAAGAGTCCAAGCGTGAGGATAAAGCCCGCCACGAATACCATCGCCCAACCTGTCGCGCGCTCGATCTTGTCTTTGCGAGCCATAAGCCACGAGAGGCCGTTGATCCCTCCAACAGCGAGAAGCGAAAGAATGAGGAGTGGAATAACACGACCAATCGCATGAATAAGGAAAAGCGTCCATCCGTAGAAAATATTTCCTGATGAAGCGATCTCGATGAGAATGAGCGGAGTGGCTGGGTGTGGACATCCTACGCCGACATTCCCCAAGAAAAGACCGAGGAGAAATGCTTTGGTCTCATCCTTCTGCATCTGAATAAAACTTGGTGCACTTCCTGTGTAGCTGGGCATGCGGAACTTTACCAGGCCAATTTCTCCAAGTGCAAAGGTGTAGGCAAAAATTCCCGCAAGGAAATAGATCCAATTCTTTATTCCCTCTCCGTCTGCGCCAAGGTACTGAATGCCTGCTTTTCCAAAGGCTGCAGCGATCACCCCATAGAGGGAGAGCATGAGCGCAACACCAGTCCCAAACGAGAGTGCCATGCGGAGCCCTTTCCCGATCCCCTTGCCCATCACCATAGGAACAATCACAAATGCGAGTGGAAGCGTACACGGCATCACAATCATCGTGAGCCCGGCCGCAAACGAAAAGAGATACCACCCGAGTTGTCCGAGATCGCCTGTAGGGAGGAAGAAGAAAAACCAAATGAGTGCTACTGCAGTAATGACCGTAAGTCCTAGTGCCGCAAGGAGGATGATGTTATGCGATGTTTTTTCTGGAGTCATACGAAAGAGCGAAGGAAGGAGCGGAGAAACTTACGACAGGGATTTTAACTTTTCTACAAACTTATCTTTATTGACTCCTCCGGTTGCAAAAAGTTCGCCATTTAATAGAATTCCTGGCGATGCAAATATCTGGTGCTTGCCTACGAGGGCTTGCCCTTCAGGTGTAACAATAGAAGTCTCCTTTAATGTGACGTTGCTCCACGAAGGTGCGGCCGTCTTCCAAAATTCAAGAAAATCGTGGCAATGCGTGCACCCAGGTGAAGTCAGCACCTCAAGAAGAACAGGTTTCATAATGTATACCTCATAGTATAACTGAGAACACCGTGCTAAACCTAGATGTTTGTCCACACTGGGCAAGTGTGGCCCGAAAATGGCTGAAGTGACCCATGTATACTTCTTTGTATGCCCTATATTTCTAAAGAAAAGCGCATGGTCCTAGACCCACTCATATCTGAAATCGCAAACATCATCATTCATGGAAATAAAGAAATGCGGGCACAGGCGCTCTATGACACGGTCTATTATCTCGCCCTCGAAAATCGTGGTGATGGCAAATATCGGAATTGGAACGAACTCTCTGGGGCGCTGATGTGTATGTCTGCAGAACTTCGAAGACGCATGACGTCGCATATTCCACGGTCACTCGCATATACTCCTGAAGAAGCACGGAAGCGCTGGGGACCATTTCCCACTACCATCTCGCCAAAGACTCCCCTAGCGATGAAACTCACAATTGAGAAACTTGCTCTTGCGGTATCACACCTTGAT
>CAYPEZ010000014.1:0-19682 GCA_964409985.1 uncultured Candidatus Saccharibacteria bacterium | reverse complement strand
CTTTTATGGTATCAGGATTTTGGAAAAGAGAATACCTTGCAATTCACACATGAATGTGTCCCTTTAATGAAAACGCTTGAAAAAACAAAACAATACCTAATTTTTTCTCAAACGTGTGGGGAATCCATGAAAACGACCGAGCAATCTCTCCTCTTGGATCTGCTGAGACAATGATTGTATTGCTCTTTTCCGCTCTTTCCAGTCTGGAATGGTCTTCGAAACGAGCGCCCAAAACCGAGGGCTGTGATTAAACTCTTTGAGATGGCACAGCTCATGCGCAATGACATAATCTGCGAGAGCCAAGGGGATCTCTACAAGTCTATAGTGAAAGTTGAGGTTCCCCTTTGAAGAGCAGCTCCCCCACCGTGAACGGGTATTTCGAATAGCAATGCGTCCGTATGCTACGTTATAAACCGCATTAAGCTCACGAATACGAGAATAGACAAGGGCACGTGTGTGCTGCTTCAGTCGTACATATGTCCGAGGGTCTCCACGGAGACCACGCACTTTTTTAGGACGAAATACTTTTGGAAAAATGAACATCATAGATATGCGAATCCCAGAGGGTTGCATTGTATCACGAGAAAAACTCTTTTTGACGAATGTGTTGACTCATGTTATTACTCATGTGGAATCATTTGTTTGTACTTTTTTAGACCGTTAATGCTGACAAGGAGCCTCTGTGACGAGAAAGTTGAGTCCTGGAGAAATAGCACTATTCAGACTTCGAGCAGAAAACATTGCGCTCAAGAGAGAAAATGAAGAACTTCGAAAAATCGTACGAGAAGAACACGGGATTGATCCACTCACAGGAGTGGCGTCGAAACTTTTGGTGACCGATGAGATTCGACGATATTTTGCTCGGTGGAAACGTGCGCAAAACATGGTCCCATCGCCTGGCTTAGATTTTAGTGTCCTCTTTCTAGATATCAATAATTTCAAACCCGTGAATGACACTTATGGGCATCTCGTTGGAGATCTCCTGCTTCGAAAGTTTGCTGATCACTTAAGGGCCATGGTGCGCAAAAGTGATGTGGTGGGAAGGTTTGGAGGTGACGAATTTGTCATCATTGCCGATGACACCGACAGTGCACACAGCGTACAGCTCGTAGGAAAGATCAAGGATGGATTAAGTGCTCTTCGTTTTGAAAGAAGCAACAAAACTCCAATTACGATTCAAGTGTCGATTGGGTTTGCAAGTTCATCAGAAAACTTTGCCAGCCCTGAAGCACTCATTCAAGCAGCAGACATGCGCATGCTGTGCGAGAAAAAAGCCCGCCGCGCATGAATACGCAGCCGACCCCATGGATGGGGCCGGCTGTTTTCATTACATCCCAAGATCAAGAATATGCTTAAAGTGTTTCTCAGACACTGGCTGGATTGATAGTCTTGAACCCTGTTGTAACACACCCATCCCAGCTAACGCTGAATCACGTTTCAAGTGTTGAAGCGTAATGGGCTCGCTAAATTTTTTTACAAATGCGACATCGACACACTGCCAAATAGGTTTTTCTTTTGTCGCCTTCGGATCATAGTGTTCGTCTTTTTTATCAAATTGCGTTTCGTCAGAATGCGCTTTCCCCACCACCTTTGCTATTCCAAACACACCAGTGGGATCTGAGCTTGAATGGTAGAAAAGTACCTGATCCCCGATCTCCATATCACGGACCATGAAGTTTCGAGCCATGTAGTTCCGCACGCCGGTCCATGCCGTCTTCTTGTCTCGCTTAAGATCGTCAATCGAGTAGCAGGTCCCTTCAGATTTCATTAGCCAGTACTTCATTGTATTACTCTATTGTACTTAAAAATTTGAGCACCGCCTTCCCACGTGGAGAGAGTGCGTGGCGGACATGATTCCCCTGATATTGCTTGAGTATGAGCCCACCAGCAACCAACTTTTTCCCATGCTCAGATGCGGTTTTGAAATTCATCTTTAATGAATCACATATTTCTATCAGTGAGCGCTCTGGTTTTTCTTCCAGAAGACGGAGAATCGAGATACGTCGATGGTTTGCAACGCCTTTCATGATCCGTTCAAGCTCCCGTGGTTTTTTCTCTGCCATTGTGACCAGCATAACACACCATCAATCTATTCTCTAATTCTGCAGAATTAGAGAATAGATTAGAGTGGAAAAACCTTGCTTTTGACGGCAAGGTTTTCTTTGTCTTTGAGAAATCACTCTAGAACCCAAGCTTCTCTTCGACGAAGAGGACGTGGATCTTGCGGCCCATGAATGCAGGCTCGACCTTCCAGACGAATTCCTTGGCAAGGACGGTGCCTCCCATGCCCACGCTCTTCATGCGTGCGTCCTCGAGCGGGATGACATGCTTCTCGAGGCGCTCGTGTGCTTCGGCGAGGGACTCAGTGATCTTCTGGGTGCTCACGACGAGAATGACGGTCGGTGAGGTGAAGACGACATGCGGAAGCTGGCTTCCTGATGCCGAGGCGATGACGATCTCACCGGTCTTGGCGATGGCGTGCGCGCTCCCGAGGTAGACGTCGGAGACGACGGAGTGCTTCCTAAGCTCTGCCTGCTTCGCGGGGTCTTTCTCGGCGATGATCGCGTCATGGAGGTTGTTCCAGGCGTGACCTCCCTTTTTCAGGGTCTCGACGAAACCGATCTGGCTAAGTGTGGTGGAGGAGCCATTCATGACCGATGCACCTGCTGGGATGAGGGCTTTGATGCGTGCAAGTGCGTCAGCACCGGTAGCAACGACCTCAGGGAGGAATCCGCGCTCAGTGAGATTCTTGACTGCGGTAGCGACGGTGTCTTTGGATGCGAGTGTGTCGTATGACATATATGTTGTGGGATTATTGGGACTAAGAAAACTGCTTGGTTCGATATGAACCGTTGGGCTGATAAACGTACTATTTCTTGGGAGGCAGCCCCGTGGAGAGCTTCTTCAGGAGCTCGGCCATATAGCCGACATTCACGCTATAGATGACCTCTTGCCCCATGCGCGTACTCACGACGAGTTCCGCCTCTTTCAGAATCTTGAGGTGCTGAGAGACAGCGGGCTGCGGAAGCTTCACGAGCTTCGCGACCTCACCCACCGTGTGCGGACCCTTCATGAGGGCCTGAAGCACGGTGAAGCGGTTCTCGTTGCCGATCCCCTTCCCCAGTCGCGCCATCTCTTTGCACAATTCTGACATATGCGAATATTAGCATATATCGATATATGAATGCAATATGCGGTTATGCACACCTCCTCCCTCAACCAGATTAAAAATATGAGAAAAGGGACTGACTAGTAGATCTGAAGGGTTGGGTGTGAACGCTTGAGGGCCTCCTTTTCAACCTTGGCGAGGCTCTGGAGGTAGAGGGAGCCGCCGATCGACTGCGGGAGCGTGAGTCCCTCAGCAGATTTGAGGCTCCTGAGGTAGAGGGAGCCGCCGATCGACTGGGGGAGTGTGAGTCCCTCAGCGGATGTGAGGAGACCGAGTTCGAGGGAGCCGTCGATCGACTGCGGGAGCGTGAGTCCCTTGGCGGATCTGAGGCTACCAAGGTTAATGGAGCCGCTGATCGATTGTGGGAGTGTGAGTCCCTCAGCGGATCTGAGGCTCGCGAGGTAGAGGTCGCCACAGTGAAAGACTTTGTGCCCTTCGAGCGCTTCTTCTTCGGTCAAGCTGATCTCCTCAGGAGTGCAGTCAAATACGGAAGCGAGGTCAGTCTTTGGGTCTCTTGTGGAGATGACCTCCGCGATCCGTGGGTCCTTGTCATATCCAAATCCTTCGATGAGGGAATCGATTTCATAGAGGAACCGCAGGTCGTCTTTGGTGAAAGGGTCACCTTTCTCGTGTTTCTGTGTGAGGAGCGTGAGGCGCTTCATGTCCTCACTCTTCTTCTTGTATCGGTCTGCCTCCGGGCCGAAAGAAGCGAGCTTCTGGTCGAGAATGTCTTGGAGAAGAGGTTCCACTCCCTGGTGCGGAAGGATGCCACGAACCTCTGCGATCCTCTCTGTCCCGTCCATACGGATCGCGAGGCGAGGATGAGGAATGTGTTGAGCATCATCGGTGTAGTACACATAGAAGTCGCCGGATTCGATCTGGGTCTCTGCCGTAGAGTGTCCTGCAGTGCACCAGCCGGTCCCCTTGCCTTCGAGGGACTGATAGAGCGCTTCCACATCGTCGCTCTCACCCTGTCTGTACCGCACCCACTCTCCTTCGATGGTCTCCTTCCCTTCCAACTGCGAGGCGAGAGATCTCTGGATAAGCTCGGCATACAGGGACGGGAACTTCTTGTCGAACTCGGCCCGTGCCTCGGAATCCTTGTTGTCGTCCTTCACGCGCTCATAGAGGTCCGCGATCTGTGCGAGGGGTTCCCGATAGATGTCGGGAAAGGGGGCGACGGTGCTTTTGGTGCGCTTCTTGAACTCTCCCCGCTCTTTGTCGAACTGGGAGAGTTTGGTCACCTGGGTCCAGGCATAGTACTTGAACCAGGAGGGATAGACGGCGTCGGGAGAGGAGAGGTAGTCGATCCACTGGTCGAGGGAGTGTCGCTGGTCCTCTATCGCGGTCTCGATCATCTGCTGACGGACCTCCTGAGGGATCTCTTCGACCGCTTGGCCACGTTCCCTCGCGATGCGCTGCTGGAGCTCGAAATACGACTCGGGGAAATCCTCAGGCTTGATGATATATGCGTCGTATATCTTCTCCCGAAGCATCTCGATATTGCGCTCCCGAACCCGTGCATCGGGATGAAGGAAGACGTTCTCGAGGCGATCCATATACGCGTCGATGCGCTCGGTGGGGTCGTTGGGAATGTCCTCTCCCGTGAGACGCTCTTCTTTCTCGACCGCATCCCCGACAGCATTGCTCTTCTGAAGCTCCGGGTTCTTAAGATGGAGGGGGTGGTGTTCCATGGGGTGACCTGTCGGCTCATTCTATCTCACACCATTTGGGTGGGCAAACAAAGATGACTGACGAGGTATCGTGCACCTGCTTTCAGCGTGGGAGGGTGAAGGACCCCTCGGTGAGGACGCTCTTATGTAGACTTTCTTCCACCTGGGAGGCAGTGAGGATACGCTCAAGAAGTGCGCGCTTCCCTTCCTCATTCATGAGTGAGGCTTGCTCTTGGATGATGTCGAACGGATGGAGCGTGTAGGTGACCGAGCTCGTGGCGATGATGGCTTCCACCGCGAGGCCTTCGCGGGTCGCTTGCTCAGCGATCTGGTCGAAGATGAAATTGCCCATGGAGTAGAAGATCGCCTTCCCTTTGTAGACCTCGATGGGCTGGATGACATGCGGGTGACTCCCGAGGACGAGGTCGGCACCTGCGTCGATGAATGCATGCGCGCGCTCGCGCTCTAAGTCGCTCACCTCAGGGCTGTACTCGACGCCCCAGTGCGGATAGACGATGACAAATGCTCCGTCCGAATGTGCACGCTTGATCGCTTCGAAGACCTTCCCTGCGCTATAGGTGAACTGGTGATAGCCGATGAATGCGACCTTCTCACCACGAACATCCACCACATAGGGTCCGGGGTCGAGATTCTCATAGTCTCCGAATACTCCGATGCCTGCCTTGCGGATGAAAGCGGTCGAGCTCGCAAAGCCATATGGACCATGGTCGTATGAATGATTGTTCGCCTGGGAGAGAACGGTGAAACCAAGGTCGCGCAGGACCGGAAGATAGTCCTTTTTGAATCCGAACTGCGGGAGCGAATATGGAACAGCCCGCACCGGGTCCTCGAGAAAAGGCCCTTCGGCATTAGCGACCACGATGTCATGCCCCCGAAGGAACTCCGCGATCTTCTCGAAAGGATAAGTGGGTGAGTTACGTTCAATCTCCCGCCGAACCTCCCGATCCAGCATCAAATCCCCAAAAGCCAGTATCGACACCGGCACAGTGGCAGTAGCCACCGCATCCGAAACCATAGATACCTCATCTGAAACCGAAGCAGAAATAGAAACCCCCTTCTCGTGAGTAGGCCAATCAGCAAAAAACCAGCCAAGAAAAGCCAAAAGACTGAGCAAAACTATCCCCCACCCCACCCGCGTATTCATGGCTTCATTATTGCATGCATAGGTAATAATTGTGCCACCAATTACTGTGGGATTACTCGACTTTTAGTGGTATTTGTCTATATGAAGTTGCTCTAAACTTAGTACCAACAAACACAATTAGAGACTCAATTGTCTTCGGGATAAATTTTTCGAAGAAAACGAGCGTTGGTATAACATAAATAATTGTAAGGAATGTATTTTGAAATATTTTTGTGAAGTAACCCCAAGAGTGAATGTCTCGAGAAAAATACCAGTATGTATACAGTGCCAGATGGATCAACGAGTAGAACACGACTGCCCATGCAGATGCTACATATCCAAAGATATTAATTGTCTCATAAGCAAAAGTTTCCTTTTGGTCTTCTTTCTTTTCTGAATGTGAGTACCTATTTTCATTAATCAACCAAATATTTCTCTTTGTCTTTACGCCTGAGATGACATACAAGACTTTGATAAGTGACCAATAGAGAAACTCAAGAGATTTTGTTACTAGCGTTCTCCAGAAAAATAAACGTACCTTTAAGATAAACGCGGGGAGATTTCTTTTTGTTGGTAGTATATGCAGGAGTTCAATTTTTTTTAAAATCTCGGCACCTTCAATTTCTCTGGACTGAAAAAAGAATTTCTTTTTTTCTGTATCAAAGTAGAATTCTTCGCTGGCAACAAGATCAATAGGCCAATTATTTTTTCGTTGAATAGATGTCGGAGCAAGTCTAATCGTACCGTCTTCAAGTTTCTCTCCATAACTCACTTCAGCAATAATTCTTATTTGTTTCTGCTCGCTGTTTATCACTGACTGTCTTTCCGCATATATTTTGTAAAGAGAAACAAAAATATACCCATTTTGATTTCGCTCTTTTGATGTACTGAAGCCAAAACCTTCAGAAAACTTGATGGGTTTACTGAAACCGAATTGTTCTATTGCAAACTTATTTATGAAATCATCTATGTTCATTGCTATTTCAAACAATCCTACTCCTCCAAACACCACAAATCAAAGGACCCATGAAATACGCCGTATACGAGGCGTGCCTCACTGAGAATCTTTGGAGCCGTACTCATTGTACGGTGACGAAGTTCGGGTGAGGACAACGAAGTAGACGGGGCTATTTCATTGGTCCGAACCCAGGTACACACGTAAAAAGTCTTTTTTATACTCTACAAAGGTATCGTTCAAAAGCGCGGTGCGGATATTCCGCACAAGCGACACCAAAAAGTGAATATTGTGGATGGAGGCCAGCGTGCCTGCTAAAGACTCCCCCGTGCGGAAAAGATGCGACAGATACGCCGTCGTCGCGAACGAGCAGGTATAGCACCCACAATCCTTCTCGATCGGCTCGAGAAGTTCGCGGAACTTCGAGTTGTTGAGATTCTTCTTCCCTGTCTTGGTGAACACCTGACCATGGCGCCCCATGCGGGTCGGGATGACGCAGTCAAAGGTGTCGATCCCCTGCTCCACTCCGAGAAAGATGTCTTCGGGCTCGCCGATGCCAAGAAGGTGGCGAGGCTTGTCCTCGGGGAGGATCGCATCGACCCAGCCCACCGCAGTGGCGATGTCTTCTTTGGTGAATGAGCCTCCGATGGCATAGCCCTCGAAGTCCATGGCGCCGAGCGTGCGTGCGCTCTCTTCGCGCAGGTGCTTGTACTGCCCGCCTTGGACGACGCCGTAGAGTGCTTGCTTGCCTTTTGTTCCGCCCTTTGCATGCGCTTCGACACAGCGCTTCGCCCAGCGGTGGGTTCGGTCCATCGCGGCTTTCTGATATTCCTCCTTTTCAGTGGGCGAGGTGCACTCGTCGAAAGCGACGATGATGTCCGCGCCGATGGCTCGCTGGATCTCCATCGATCGCTCGGGAGTGAAGCGGTGCTTGGACCCGTCACGATGCGAGGTGAAGTCCACGCCTTCTTCGTCGATCTTCACGAATGCGCCCGCATTCTTTATCTCCGCGACCGGAGCTCCAGCCTTCGCGATCTTCGAGACCGAGTTCCCGAAAGCCGAGCCGAGGGAGAAGACTTGGAAGCCTCCCGAGTCGGTCATGGTGGGGCCATTCCATCCCATGTACTTGGCGACTCCCCCGGCCTTTGCGACGAGCTCATGCCCTGGGTCCAGGTACAGGTGGTAAGCGTTCGCGAGGAGTCCCTCGGGGCGGATGGGGGCAAGCTCGGGCATGGAGACGCCCTTGACGGTCGCCTGGGTCCCGACGACGAGGAATGCCGGAGTCTGTATGCCCCCATGGGGCGTGTGGATGACGCCTGCGCGGGCGAGCGGGGTCGGGCCTTTCTTCACGATCTCATAGCTGAATCGGTCGGTCATATGATTCCCCGTATCCTACAACTTCCTAGTAAATCGGACAAAGAGAAACGGAGGCCGAAGCCTCCGTTTTTTTAGGTGATTCACATTCTCGTAAGTTCCCCGTTTCTCCACTCGCAGATGCATGGGAGCTCTTTGTCGAGATAATCTGCCTCATCAGGATATCCATCAATGTAGAGTATACAGATGATGACATTTGCCTCTGCGTACGTCTCGATGATGTGACACTCGATGGTTCGCTTCATACGGAAGAAGATGTGGACGAAGCCGTCCTCATCGTCATCGTCGTCTTCATTGTCCGCCTCAACGTACTCAAGGTCCATGACTGCGTCGGGTGAATCGATGAGAATGGCAATACGAAGCGACTCAGCGTCGGTCGCGCACAATGAGAGCGAGTAACAAAAGTTCTCGCCTTCATGGATCCGGACCAAAGTCCCGCCAAGGACATCTCCGAGTTGGATACCTGAATCATCGACGAGTTTCTTCCACCGAGATTCAAGAGACACGACGTTGTTCATGAAATACTCTCCGTGGAAAGGGTGCTTCTCTATTGAGCATACCTATCTCGTGTGTCTTGTCAAAAGAAAAGCCCGCTGTTAGGCGGGCAATCGGTGATCACCGAAGTTGTAGTCGTCAACAAGGTCTTTCACCTCAAGAAGGTTTGCCATGAGGTACGTAACCTCATCGGTAAAACGATGCATCACGCGGAGCGCCTGTTCTTCAAATGGACTATATCCTCTTGGAACAACAAATATTTTATGCATTCTATAATCCATTTGGAGCGCATTGAATAGCGCTCTGAGTGCAGGGTCTTTTTCGACGACAAGCACACACTGTTGTTCTCTCTTCGTTAGACTCATCCACGCGGTCTTGCGTGCTGTGTGATAAATCTCACTATGCGTTCGTCTGAGCGCAACAACTGTTCCCATGTGGGCACCCTCGATCACTGCAGTGACAAACTGCTTGGGAACTTTCGGACTTCTAGGTATGTCTTGTGGACAAAAATGCGTATAGTCCGAAGGTATTCGAGTGTTTTACGCAGACATTCCCGCTCGTGTTCACTAAGCTCGACTGCAGTAATGAGCGGAAGGACAGCAGAATGTTTGTACTCTCCCCAGTAAAATTCAAGGAAGCACTGAAGACGCCAGCTTCCCAAGACCACCCGGATTTTTTCTTGTTCACTTGCCGAGAAGAATTGTTTGACCTGAGTATCAGCAATTGCCATCAGGTCCGAACGCGAAAGTCTCGCGGGAATGATGTAGCCATGCGAGTGCAGTACGCGCAACATGTCAATGATCTCCCTAATGAATCCAACAATATTCCTATCATGAATAAGAAAAAAGAAAAGGCCGCGAAGCATTGAGGCTCCGCGGCAATATGAGTATGAACAACTAAATACTAAACCCCATCGCCGTATCCAAGACTTCGTGCGAAGTCTTCGCGAGTACGCTCTCCTTCCCTACTCTTGAGCCTTTTGAGGCAGTCATCAGTCATGCGAAGAAAGTGTACATACTCTCGCACACAGCGACGATCATCTGAACGCACAAGGTTCAGATATTCAGGGTGGCGTTGATGTTGCTCGATCTGGGCCGTCACAATGCTCAATGCCACTCGCTTGAGTTGTGAATCTGCATCGACGGTTCTAATAGAGCGACGCTGTCCTCTCCCAAGGATCACTCGGAAGACATACTCTCGAGCAAGAATCTGATCACTGTCTTCGCCTTGCACATTCCCTTCGACAATTTCTGCATTCCCTGGGGGTTCTTCTACTTCACGGTGCAACGCACGACGTCTTGGCATGTTCATAACCTTCCCTCCACACCTAAGAAGAACAAAAGACTGGAAGAAAGTTTACAACCTACACACAAAATGAAAAGAGGAAGGAGAAGAGTTATCCCCCTTTTGAGAGCCCACGAAG
Source organism: uncultured Candidatus Saccharibacteria bacterium (assembly GCA_964409985.1). GTDB lineage: Bacteria > Patescibacteriota > Minisyncoccia > Phycocordibacterales > UBA6899 > CAYPEZ01. Next base: position 9,449 of record CAYPEZ010000014.1, on the reverse strand, counting down.
ATATGCGAGTGATCCATGAAGGCCACCGAGATCGCCAAGTTCAGAATGCACCAAGCGAGGATGCTCTGGAAATACATGCAAGATCCCACGCAGATATTCTGCGACGCGTTCTGCTTTGATTCCAATCTTTTTCATCATAGATCCCCCAAGGACAACAACGTGTGGCGACCAGTGAACAATTGTGTTGTTGATCCCGTATGCGGCAACGCGCGCCATCTCATCCCAAAATGCATCATCAGTCAGTTCATAGGGTTTTTTCCCATACCGTAGTGTCAGCGACGTTCCAGAGACCATTCCTTCAAAATCGATTCCTTGCCCCCCAACCGACGTCTCTCTGAGTTTTCCTCCCGCATCGATGATTTGGTGCCCTGGTTCGAATCCATATGCGGAAACATCGATACGACCATTTACAAGACGCACACCACCCACACCCGTAGAAATCGTGATATATGCAACAATCGGCGCATCCTTCCCTGCTCCCACATGCGCTTCCCCGAGACCAACCATCGCTGTGTCGTTTTCGATTGAGACTGCGCACTTCGCAATCTCAGATAAACGAGCTTTGAGAGGTTTTCCAATCCACCCAGGAAGATTTGGAGCCCCGACGAGCATAGATTTTTCTTTATTGAGGGGACCTGCAATACCGCCCGCGACACCAAGCGGAGTTTCACCTCTTGAGAGAGTCTCGAATGCTTTTGCGAAGGCATCCATGCCAAGATCAAAATCTTTTGACGTATCGAGAATAACGGGTTCCGCAAAATTTTGCGCATCATCACTTCTCGCAATACGCATTTTTGTTCCACCAATATCAAAAACAATATACATAGATGCTTGTATTAGACTTCTTCGCGCTTCTTTCCGAGGAGCGCTCGTGTGTGTGTTTTGTAAGACTCCACACCTGGTTGATCAAATGGATCGACAGACAGCAGATGTGCGAGAAGGATGGTTGATTCCATACGCATGGCCATGAATGCACCAAGGGTTTTTTCGTTCACTTCACCAAAAGCAAGGTGGCAATGTAGAACTCCTGCATCGCGATAAGACATCTGTAGACCACGAACAACAATCTCGCGAAGTTCTGCTAATGTTTTGCCGTGGTAGACCGATGGTGCGACATCCCTGCGCAACGTGACACTATGAATGACCAAGAACAGATCTCGTGGACCATCTATGACATACTGCTCAATGGAGTGGAGATCTGTAGATCCCAGAGCGACTTCAGGCAAAACCCCCACTCGCTTTGATCCCAAGCGTTTTCCTGTTGATTCAGCGATGAGTTGCCGTTGCCACTTTCCAAGGGTCTCAAGGCGAGGGTCAAAATAAAAATCAATCTCTCTGTGGACACCCTTTTCGTGCATCACGTATGTCAGTGCTGCCAGCACTGAACCAGGGTCCGAAAATATCGGCGATCTCCACGCTCCCTCAAGATATTCTTGAGCACCTTGGAGCAATGCGTCGATATCAACCCCCAAGAGTCTGAGAGGAATGAGTCCAACGGCACTAAACACACTGTACCGACCCCCAACCGCTTTTGGTATCCCAAAGAATTTCCAACCATTTTCTCTCGCACGCGCATCAAGGGGTGTTCCTTCCCCTGAGATCGCAATAACACGATCACGAATATCTCCATATTTTGCTTCAAGGATCGTCAAAACGGCCGTGGTGTTCGCATCGGTCTCAGTTGTTTCTCCGGATTTAGAGATCGTGACAACAAGGATATCTCCACGCTCAAGGCGCTCTTCGACCAGGCGCTCTTCAAGAAGCGTTAGCCGTTCGGGGACAAGAGTATCAAACACCATCACTCGGCGCCGGAGTCCGAGTGCGTCAACGATGGCTTCTGTCCCCAGTGATGACCCTCCAATCCCGATGAGGATAAGGAGTTGTGGCTCTCCAACAACATCGACAAGACGTTCTGCCATATCACGAATCGTCTTTTGAAACGGAAGGAGGAGTGGAGCGTATTGATGATGAATACTGTCTGCGCGAGCTTTTCTCTGGACGATATCACGTCGTTTCTCTCCTAGCCGGAGTGAGAGCTCCCGAAGGGCAGACTCGGGAATACGCATCGTTTCTTTCCATGTTGGATAGATCATCATAGATATCTTTACATATTATGCCCGAAGGAAGGCTCTTGGGGAATAATGTTGAGTGATCGTAGTTTGTTTAAATACAAAACAACAGTGCGAATATATTCAGCGTGACTCCATGTCAGCGGTGCCGCAGAGAGATGATCCTTCGTGTACGGATTCATTTGCTCTGGAAGAATTCCGGTGGGCCCGGCAATATCCACACACCAGTTGAGCCACTCTCGCGCACGATCAAGATCTGCGTCTGACCGCGCTTTCTCAATCGTATATTGAGCCATCCAAAGTGACGTAATGATCCATGGGTTACCTGGCTCATTGGGGGCAATACGATAGTATTGGTCCCCTGCGTACCGAGCGATCCCTCCAACAGGCGTATGGAGCGTCAAACGCTCTATGGTATGTTCAAACGCGCGATCAAGGCGTGCGTCACCGGGAGGAAGCACACCAAAGACATATACCCCGTACGCACTTGATGCGTCGGGCTGGGTCTCGTACTGCGTGAATGATCCGTGATCATTGGTGACAATGGTCTTCCAAAAAAGCCCAGACCGATCATCATATAGGTGATTCATGATAGACCGAGATACTTCTGTCGCAGTATGACGGAAATTGTGTTCGTTCCGCGTGTGTCCCAACAGTCCTGAAAATTCAGCAGCGGCTTCAAGTCCAGCATACACACTTGCAGCAGTAAATGTATGTACTCCCCATTTTTCTTCCCACAGATTGTAGCTTTGTTTTGGGAGCCCGGTATACGGATCGCGGTAGTTCAACAGAAACTTCGCTGCAGGCAAAATCATTGTGTGATAGAGCGACTCGATAAACTCAAGGTCGCGTGTCATCTCATAGTGCTGCCAGAGAGCCCAAAGAATGAGCGCGGTTTCATCTTCTTGAATCGGGAGTTCGGTTTTTCCATCAATAATCCATGGATGCCAGGATGACCCCAGCGATCCATCTGAACGATTGCGGTGCATGAAATACCCTTCGGGTTTCATTGTTTTTGCGGCAAATTCAAAGAAGCGCCGAGCACTGTGTCGATCGCCAATTTGGTCGAGGGCAACAGTAGCAAAAGCGGCATCACGAGGCCACACATACGCATACGTATCACGTCCAGATTCGAGCATGTCAGTGTCTCCCGATGCAATCACCGCACCATGCCGATCAACATGACTTCTGAGGTAGAGCTGCGATTTTTTAAAGAGCTCAACAGCTCCTTCTGATAATCCATAAAATCGATTGGGATACCGGTCTACCCATGCTTTCCAAAAATCATGGCTTCCTGCGCTCACGTGCTCGGTCCCCATCTGGAGGACTTCTTCATGAAGCGCTTTTGCATCTTCAATTGACTCTCCTACGGTAATCCAATATTCACCTTGTTTTTTCTTTTCTGCCTCAACTTGAAATGTCAGACCGATTGTTGAGTCCACGCTTCCGTGTTCAATGGGATTTTTTTGCAACGTGCCATCTTCAGCATCCTTATATGTTCCCTCTTTTCCTTCGATATGGAAAATCCCTGTCGTATATTCATCAAAGGGTGTTGCGCCTACCCGTGCGTAAATATGAAAGACTCGACGACCTTCGTAATGAATCACGGCATTATCACGGGGATCGAAATACGCCGTGTCTCCACGCTCACTATGATAGAGCTCAAATTGCTGGTTAAAAAATACTTTAATCGTTCGCTCTCTTTTTTCTAGATTCTCTACAGTGATACGTCGCAAGAAAATATCTTTTTCGTGGTAGAGCGAGTCTTCAAATGTCACAACCACTCGGAGGCGAGGATGCTCGAGACGAATGGTCCCTGTCCATCCCACATCAACACTTGCATGAATCGTCCACTCTCCACTATGTGTCCAGGAGAACTGCCCTTCAACAAACACACCAATATTGTGCGCAAGGCGTCCTGCAATGTGGTTCTCAAGCCCTACGTAGGGATAATAAAAATCTCGTATGCGTGCGAAACGATCGAGGAGAACGAGAACATGCCGATTGCCGTAAGAAAAGGCGCGAGGCATACATTACTTATGTTTTACGAGGCTTACGATGGAGCGTTCGTCGCCCCTCATGAAGGACCTGAATTTGCTTTGCGGTCTTCACGTTCACCTGAATTGGCGATGGCAAATTGTCTTCATGAATAACTTCTGAATGAGCATGTTCCTGTTTGTGTGAATGCGAGTGAGGAGTATTCACAGCGTGGAGCGCCTGTGATTCATGTTGTTTATGGTGAATCTTTGATTCTCCCCCTTTATTGATCTGAAATGGTGAGCGACGTTTTTCTTGATCTTCTATGAGCCACATCCGCATATCCTGAAGAACGTTCGAATATGCGATAAATGCATCGTATGGACTTTCGTAAGGTGAAAAGTATTTATGCACATCACCATCACTCCACCATTTCGTACACATGTAATAAAAATGATCGCTCGTTGTGAGCTTTCTCCAATCAGTGATGAGTGCGGTATCCCCGGTAGCCATGACTTCATCACGCAAGGCGAAAATTTTCCCAATCGCATCGTGTTGAATCCCATTTCCAAGCCACGCAGAAAGATCGCGCTCGACATCCGCCCAACTCATATAATGCGGGACATCGACAGATCCAACAGAAGAATACATATCCGCTGCTTCAGAGACCGTTTTGAAATTATTGTCTGGATGCTTCAATATTTCTCCAGGGAGCGCCCGGAGGAAATGGAAAATTCCTGTGTCTTCCCACTGATGCTCGCCAAACGTTTCATAGTCCATGAAGAGATTCACAACATTCCCGTTGCCATTGACCGCATTCACCCACTGTGCAAATTTTTCTGATGAAAGTGGCCACTCACTCCACGCCCGAGATGAAAAACGAAAAGCAATATCATCTGAGAGTCGGTAGTTTTTGAGAAGAAGTTTGATATTCCCCTTTGGAGGAGCATACACGAAGTTCGGACTTCGCCATCCGAGCACGTGATCTGCTCCTTCTGCAAGAATGGCTTTGTATCGGATTCCAATCTGCTCTTCGGCTTCTTTGGACGAAAGGAATTCGGCGAGGTCATTGTGATATATGAGTTCAGTGTTTCGAAAACTCGAAGGTGTGACCCCAAAAAGTGACTTCACTTTATCTCGATGCATGCAAACCTGTTCGACAAATTCAGCCCTTGAATAGAGAAATGACAGTGAGTGGCAGTATGTTTCGCTTAATATCTCAACTTGTCCAGTCGCGATAAGTTTACGGAAGGATTCGAGAACATCAGGTCCCCAATCTTCCATTTGCTCCATGAATACTCCAGAGAGCGAGTAGGTGATCTTGAGTTCAGGGTGTTTTTTTAGAAGTTCGAGCCATACAGCATTTGCTGGCAAATAGCATTTTTCTGCTACCTTGCGAAACACCTTACGGTTGTTCGTATCGCGCTCCCCTTCATCGTTAAAATAATGGTGGTCTTTCCCTATATCAAAAACTCGATATCGCTTAAGGCGATATGGCTGATGCACTTGAAAGTAAAAAACAACGGATGGCATAGGGTCGAAAAAATATCACCTCGCAATTTGTTCGTATAATACCATACATTTTCCAGCAGCTTCTTCCCAAGTTGCGCGACGTGCATCCTCGTGTCCGTATTCTTTGAGTGCTTGGTGGAGGTGGCGCTCACGAAGGACCGTAAGGATCTTGTCAGCCATATCATCGGTATCCCAAAAATCACTTTTGAGCGCATTTGGAAGTACTTCTGCTACACCGGACTGCTTGGAGATAAGCACTGGCGTGTGGTTCGCAAGAGCTTCAAGCGGGGTGATCCCGAAAGGCTCTGATACCGATGGCATCACAAAGAGGTCAGCGGCACGGTAGAGGCGGAGAAGTTCGTTTCCTCGCAAGAATCCAGTAAAAAAGAACCGATCGGAGATCCCCATCTCAGAAGCAAGGCGAATCATTTGGCCCTCCATGTCTCCGCTTCCTGAAACAACAAACATCACGTTTGGATTCACATCAAGCACCCTGCGGGCAGCCTTCACAAAATAATCAGGTCCTTTCTGAATCGTAATACGTCCGACAAAGAGAACGATCTGTTTTCCCGCATCACGAATCCACCTGAGAGCATCGTCTATTGTGGCAACATGTTCATCAATATCAATGCCATTGTGAACAACAGAAACCTTGTCTGGGGAAATACCATAATGCTGAACGATTGTGTTTTTTGTATGGTGAGAAACCGCAATAATGCAGTCAGCAGCATGCATGCCTTTACGCTCCGCATCATAAATATGCTGATTGGGATGCCCCGCGGTACGATCGAACTCCGTCGCATGGACATGGACGATGAGAGGTTTCCCTGAGACCTCCTTAGCGGCGACACCCGCAGCAAAAGAAAGCCAGTCATGTGCATGAATGACATCAAACTGCTCTCGTTTCGCCAGCGCGCGAGCGAGATCCCCATAACGCTTCACCTCTTCAAACAAATGTAGTCCGTACATTCCCACCTTCCCAGTACGTTCAAGTTCCTCAAGATATGACGATGAGGTGACGTAAGGATGCAGGAGAACTCCTACACGAGAAAATTTTATTTTTTCTAGATTCGCAAATCGAATATCAAGAAAGTTGTGGTGAAGTCCCGGAAGTTCTTTTGGGAGGACAAAAATGATTTTTGTTTTAGCGGTTGCGAGTGCTTTTGTGAGCCCATAGCACGCGGTCCCCAAGCCTCCACTATTGTGCGGAGGAAACTCCCAACCAAACATAAGGACGCGAAGGTTCTGCCTTGCCATATGAAGGAACTTCTTTATTGTATCAGGGCTTGAACAAATTTACTGGGGAAAACTTTATGAAAAGTGGAAAACTTACCCTTTCAAAAATATTTCAGTGTGTTCTAGGTCTTCATTTGGATCAGCTTCAATCAGCGAGAGCGGGACATCCTTCCCGTCGACTGTCGTCCTCAGTGCGGTTGTCGTACTTGCCGGAAAATGCACAAAAAACCGAGCAGGTACTTCACCTCCTGGACATTCCCCTCCTTTAAAGCTTCGTACAAATGCTATCGTTGCACGGCTACCATCAGGCAGAATTGTCACAGTGTGTTCCAGAAGATGGCATGGGGTTGGGAGATTGATCTCCCCAGCAAGCAAATGTTCTCCGTTGCGATATGCATGTTTTGCTGTAATCAGTGCGGGGACAGCAATATCGTTTACCGGAGGAGTGACACTGGTAGGTTCTTGCGGAATCGTTGCGCCACGGAAAAACACGTAGAAAAGTGCAAGTAGTGCGACGACGAGAACAATGACGATCGTTCGAGTATTTTTCTTATCCATATGTACTATTGTACCTCCTCAGAGAAGAAAGCAACACATTGTGACGATCCCCTTGTGGGGACACAACAATGCGGCTCAAAAAATGGCCTGAATTATACCTCTCCCATGAACATTGCTCTATGAAAGAATGAGAGCGACGATAGGAATGAGACCAGTGTGCCCCAAAATCCAAAGAGTAATGCGAGGCCGAGCACGAGAAGAAATACTCCTCCCGCAATTGAAATCCAAGAAGACACCCTAAGGAACCACGTAGACCGGAATGCTGCTTCAGAAAACCCAAGCGCAAATACGAGAAATGGAATACCGATCCCAAGGCCGTAGGCCATAAGAAGTACCGCTCCGCGGAGCGCCGTCCCTTCCGTTGAAGCAATGACGAGGATCGACCCAAGGATTGGACCGAGACATGGGGTCCACCCTGCTGCGAAGGCAAGACCTACCAAGAATGCCGAAAAAGGAGACCTCACTGCTGGGAGCGAAATACGAGGAGCGACGCGAGATGCAAGTGCGGGGACATGAATGACTCCAAGAAGTAGGAGTGAAAAGAGAACAACAATGGCTCCTCCCACGCGCATCAGGGAGTCACGGTGAGCAATAAAAAAACCTCCGAAAGATCCCGCAAAGAGACCGAATATCATGAACACAAAGATAAACCCGAGCACAAATCCGAGGGCACGCAAAAAAACATTCCGTCGAGAATCGAGTCCAGCCCCAGTCGTAAGGCCCAAAAATGCCGGAAGGAGTGGGAGCGTACATGGTGCCAAAAATGTGAGGATACCTGCGATAAGTGCGGTTCCAATATTGAGATCGATCATAGTATGAAAACACCAGAGAGTTTCCTCTCTGGTGTTTTAGTATACAGCACTTTGGTGCGTAGGACTTATGAAGTTTTGTCTTTTGTTTCGATTTCTACTCTGCGCGCAGACACAAGCTCTGGAGTATCAATATCGGGGGTGCGCTCTGTAATCTTCAGAAGGAGTTTTTTGAGAAACTCTTCAGCGTTTGATTTCTCTTTTTCTGCTGCCTCCTTTTCTTTCACATCTTTGATCTCAGCGTAAATTCCCATCACCTTTTTGACGTATGAGGCATCTGTTGCTGATCGCCCGGGAAGATTGAGCCATTCAGAGGCCTTTCGAGGTCCCATGTTGTACGCAAGAAGCGCCTCTTCAACAGAAAGAAATCCATATTGATCTTCGAGGGCACGAAGATACTTTGTTCCAGCCAAGATATTTTCAAATGGGTCACGGATGTCTTTTGCCCCCATATAGCGTGCGGTCTTTGGCATGAGCTGCATAAGCCCCTTTGCGCCAACGTGGCTCGTTGCCTCGGTCTTTCCACGAGATTCCACGACAATCACTGCAGTAATGAGGTCTTGGTCATACTCATTCAAGTGAGCAATGGGTTCAATGATGTGGCCATACTTCTCTTCAACACTACATGCCACAGAAAGCTCATACGCATAGGCACTTTCAGAGAGAAGGTAGTCCTTACACGTCTTTTCGACCTCCTCTGCGAGGGCCAGACGAGGGAGCGCTACTCCTACCATAACGGCAGTGGCTGCAAGGGTCATAAGAAATGCCAAAAATCCAGGCATTTGAACATTGGGTTGATTCATAGGTTGGGTCATGCCCGCAGGCAGCATGATAGACACATTATATCACAAACCCCAAACATAGTCAATGGTGTGGGACACCCATTGGGGTACCGCGGCATTGTACAGAGCTCACATATTATGGCAATACCCTCTATCCACAAAATGTCAACATTACGGCTTAAAATAAGAGTATTTTGGTATCTGTGGTGTAATATTTTTTGCTTTTTTACGCATGTGTAGCCTGATCGCACCAGTGTTCGACTGTTGAGACCTATTTGGCGGAGTTTGTTGTTGGCATTACCCTCATCCTTCGATAACCGACTAGGCTTTGGGGTGTTTTTGGATATACTGATGGTGTTTCTGGACTCACCACTCTCCCTTTATGACCCCAATGGACGCCTTTACCTATGTTGTGCTCTTTATCGCCATCTATTTTCAGGTGTTCCTTTATGTCACCCTCTTCTTACACTATAGGAGGATACGCGATGAACGAGCTCGAGGAAAGG
>CAYPEZ010000013.1:7123-20239 GCA_964409985.1 uncultured Candidatus Saccharibacteria bacterium | reverse complement strand
CTGCCATAGAGCCCTAAATCTTGCTGAGTGTCGTCTCGAAGGGTGTGGGGATGATAAATAAAGACCCCCGGATCAGGGAACGTAAGAATGTAGTCGAACGAATCACCATCTTTCATGACCGTCTGAACAAGATGGGTTCCATCGTAGGCATTTTCCATTCTTACTCCATGCGCATGGAGAAGAGTTTCCTGTCCAAGCTTGTTTTTAAAGCGAATAGTGACTTTGTCTCCTTGCTTGACCTTGAGTACTGGGCCTGGAACCGACTTGTTGTACGCCATCATCGTTTGATCTACGCCATTGATCTGCTTGGTCACATACCCTGCTTCCAACAGGAAGGTTTCTCCATCATTGAGGCTCACAGTCGGAGTCGGAACAACCTGCGGAAACGCTTGTGTTGCAGAGCCCTTGAGAGAAAGGAAAAACCCAATGAGCACAGCGACGATACCTGGAAGAACAAAAATGAATAGAAAAGCTTTTTTCATAGAGCAAGGATAATGTATACAAATGACCTTTCACATAGTGTACCATTATTTTACAAAAAGGCCTCTCTCCCATCGCCACCAATCTCCATGATAGGATATCTTTGTGAGCCCAAACGACCCTATTTCCAAACACCACCGGCTAACCCCACTTCATAGAAAAGCCCTAGAAAAATTGGGGATATATACAATCACCGATTTGCTACTTCACCTTCCATCACGCTATGTATCTTCAAGCGGAGCATGCACCATTACAGGACTTAGAGAGGGTGAGCATGCGACCATTTTAGGAGAAGTCATCAAGGCAGAGACAAAAAAAACATTTAGGGGACGAATGCCTACGGGCGAACTCACCATACGAGACACTTCGGGTACGCTCAAGGCCTCGTGGTTCCGCCAGCCATATATCGCAAAGATGCATCCCATCGGAACATACGTCAAACTTGATGGAGTAGCAAAAATGAGAGGCACAGGATGGGCAATGGCAAACCCACACATCGAAAAAATCTCTGCCCTTCCAGGTGAAGTGCGTGGAACCTTGTTTGAGGGAGGAGGACAAGAGCCCACGTTGACTCCTGTCTATCCTGAGAGCCAAGGTATAAGTTCTCGTTGGATTTTTCATGCACTAGACCGTGTTTTTTCTGAGAAAGTGCATGAACAGGTTGAAGACATGATTCCAGAAGACGTTCTTAAACGCTACAACCTCCCTTCGCTCGGGACCGCACTCATCTGGATCCATCGTCCACAGAAAGAGTCACATGCTGAAAGCGCTCGAAAACGTTTCGCATTCCAGGAAATCTTTCTTATTCAACTCATGCGTCATAGCGCCAGACTTCGCTATCAAGAGCATGAGGCTTACACCATCCCCAATGCCCAACAAGAATCCAGCATATTTGCAAAGAAACTCCCCTTCCCCCTCACTCCAGCACAACAACAAGCAATAGCATCTATTACCAAAGACCTTTCAAGCACACGTCCGATGCTTCGCCTCCTCGAGGGAGACGTTGGGAGTGGAAAAACAGCGGTTGCGGCTGCTGTTGCAGCAAGCGTTATTGCATCCCGTCCAAAAGGACAACCCCTTCAAGTCGCTTATATGTGCCCGACAGAAATACTCGCGGAACAGCAATTTAAATCCTTCATTCAATATTTTCGCCACACAGGTATCCAGGTAGGACTTCTGACTGGAAGTGGAGCGGTAAAATTTCCATCAAAGATTTCTCCTGATGGAACAACTCCCATTAGTCGAGCACAGATGTTGCGTTGGGTCGCTGCTGGTGAGATTCCTGTGCTTGTGGGGACACACGCACTCATTCAGTCTAAGGTGAAGTGGAAATCTCTTGCGCTTGCGGTCATCGATGAACAACATCGATTCGGAACTGCTCAGAGAGGGGCCTTGGTTCAAAAAAGCACGATTGCTCCACATGTCCTCTCGATGACGGCGACTCCGATTCCACGGACACTCGCACTCACCCTCTATGGAGATCTCGATCTTTCGGTGATTGATAGTATGCCTCCCGGGAGAAAACCCATCATAACCGAGATTGTTCCGCAGGATAAACGGAATGTGACGGAGGAGAAGATCCGTCAGGCGCTTCAAGAAGGGCGCCAGGTATATATCATTTGTCCACGAATCGATGAACCAGACCCTGAAAAAGAGATGGCAATACAGGCAAAATCGGTCAAAGAAGAAGCAAAAAGACTGAAGGAGCGTGTATTTCCGGACTGTCGCATCGACATCCTCCATAGCAAGATGAAACCTCCTGAAAAGCAGAAAGTCATGGATAAATTTTTGAAAGGATCTATCGATGTCTTGGTGGCGACGTCTGTTGTTGAGGTCGGGGTCAATGTCCCCAATGCAACCATTATCGTTATTGAAGGAGCAGAACGATTCGGTCTTGCGCAAATTCATCAATTGCGAGGACGCGTTCTCCGAGGCACACACCAAGCATATTGCTATCTCTATGCTGACGCTAAAAGCGAGAAAACCCAAGAGCGTCTTCGCGCAGTTGTCGAGGCAAAAAATGGGTTTGAGCTTGCAGAAAGAGATCTTGCACAGCGTGGCTCTGGGGGTATAGCCGGTGAAAAACAGTGGGGAATCTCAGACATCGGCATGGAAGCCATTCGAAACATCAAGATGGTAGAGGCTGCTCGCAATGAAGCAGAGCATCTTTTGACAAAAGACCCCCTTCTTGTGCACCACCCCCTTCTCGCTTCATATACTGAAAAACATATTCACTTAGAATAAAGCCCCACTCGTCGTGGGGCTTTCTACTCATGCAACGCGCACAATCGCAAAGCCTTCCTCCCCTCCTCCAAAATCAAGAAAGAAATCGTGGAGTTTGTTGAAGGAAACATTTGTTCCTGCTTCTTCGATCGTCATGACGTAGAGCGAACGTCGAATCATTCGACGCGCATCGGTACACGGAACACATGGAAGGTTCGCAGCGATCTTCATTGCTTCACGTATGTCAGAATCACTAATCTGGATATACACGTGACTCTCCTATTGAAAAACAGTTCCATTATTGAGAGTACCAAACATAATAATTTCAGCAACAAAAAACTCCACAGAATAGCTTGTGGAGTCTTTTGGATAAGGGGTATGCTCAAAAAAGATTAGGGTGTTGTTGATGTCCCCACGCTTCCCCATGCTGCCTTAAGATCAGTTTTTGCTTTTTCAAGAGCCGTCTTGAAATCAGCAATGGCTTTCTCGACAGCTGCTTTGCGGGCATCTTGAAGAGCTTTTACTTGCGTATCAACCTTCTCAAGTGCTTTTCGGTTTGTCTGGAACGTATCACGGGCAGCCTTAGTGCTTGTTTGGAAGGCCTCGCGAACAGTTTTTGCATCCTTCCCTGCGGCACAATCTGCTTTTGCGGTGGCGATAGCTGTGTTTACTGAGTTCTTGAGAGTATTCACCAACGCATCAACAGCAGTGCGACGGTCTGTAAGAGCCTTATCGACTCCTGCCTTGAATGTTGCATTAGCTGTATCGATAGCCGCTTTTCGAACCGTCACAGCTGCTTCAACGGCTTGCTGGAAGGTTGCAACAGCTGCTTTCTGTGCATCTGTCGTTGCCTTCTCATTTAACTTTTCATAATGGTCACCACGCTTGGCATCATGGGTCGTGCGAAACTCCTTGAGCTTTTCCTCGCGCTCACCTCGGCGAAGCGAAAGATTGTGATCACGTTCTTCACGTTTGTCTCCGAGCTCTTTCTCTCGCTCTGCTGCCCCCGAGGTAAAGCGGGTTTCAATCTCAGAAATACGCGAGCAAAAATTGAGATTCTCTCGTACAGTCTTTGCTCCACCCTGAGCGGATCCTGTCTGAGCAAATACCATAGAAGGAGCAAGGAGAGAGGTCAGAAGTGCTCCAGCAAGAAATTTAGAAACTGGTTGCGTCATAGGCGTTTCCATAGCTATTAATAGCGTTCGTATCTGTTTGAATGAGGTCTGCATCTGCGCTTGCATCTGCTGTTGCTGCCTCAGCAGTTGCGTCGACAAGGATAGCGTCAACGACTGCGTCTGGCGTTTCAGCCGGCGTTACTGGCTGTGCTGGATTTGGCTCCCCTACAGCGATACCCTGAGGTGCGCTTGGTGCTGGCGCTTTAGCAACTGGAGCGTCTTTCTTCCCAAGGAAGACAAGTGCCCCAACAGCAAGAATCGCAACAACCAGAATGGGAATAATAAGTCCTGCTCCCTTTTGTGTCATAGTGATCATGATGACTAAGTGAATAAGTACGACCAGAGGATTGATCGATACCCTAGTATACTCCTCCATTGGCAAAGACGTTACATCACCAAAAAAAACAAAGACAGTTGCTATTTGATTACCATTATTATTAAGCGTCGCACATTGGTGCGCCCCCCTGGACTCGAACCAGGAACCAACGCGGTATAAGCACGCTGCTCTACCATTGAGCTAGGGGCGCATTGGATCTATACACATTAATATACATTCACCTCTTATACAAACTCCGAATATACTGAAGACCAGTAAGCACGTAATCATTGAGTATCTGACTATTACAGCGTGCATTACATGTCCCGTGACCAAATCCCGTGCGATAAGTGATCTGCTCTTTCGTTGTTTTCTTAATATAGGGTTTGTAAAACGATGACATAGGGACATGAAGTTCCCTTGCCCAGTAAGAAACTTCCTCTCTTTTATCCATATCTCCGTATAAGTGAAGAGTAAAACGCATATTATTCCTTTTGATACCAAGCACTGCCAGCCATTGAATGAATGCTCTGATCATTGCAGGATCTGTATTTGCAAGTGAAACCTCTCCGCTTCTTCTTTTTGCTCCCTCTCCCCAAAAGAGGAAAAACCCGCCAATAAAGAGTTCCCTTTTTGATATGTGATAAATATCTTTGCGGGATCTATTTTCTTGAATAGCAATGCGAGATTCTCGTTTTTTCCTCATTGTCTCCCGAAACAACTCAATCCGTTTTGGATTACTTCCACGAAGTGTATTTATTTTTTGTCGAGAAAGGGGAAGATGCCCAAGCCAATTGCTAAGAGTGGATTTGCTCACGGGTATGTGTTGTCGAATTTGGCTATAACTGTACCCTTTTGAACGTAAGCGTAATGCTTCAATTCTTTCTTTTTTGAAAGCCATCATGGTAACTATAACATGGTGGTTCAACTTTATCTTTGTCTTTCAAAGACTACTTCTTCCCCTTCTTTCCTTTTCGAGGATCAAAATGTTCACTCTGAACAGTTTCGTGTGTGACGGTTGTTGCTTGTGGTATGGCTGGGGCTTCAGATGAAACCTCAGAAATAGACTCTTCAACATGCGAGACTTGGACAACCTTTTCCTCTTCGCGATGCGCAAGCTTAATGCCGTGAAGCTTTACGAGTGTCTCATACTCTTTCTGTTCAAGCGTCTCTTTGGCAATAAGCTCTTCGGCAATAGCATCAAGAACCTTTCGGTGCGTTGAGAGGAGCTCTCGAGCCTTTGCAAGCGCCTCGTTCATGATCTTTGAGACTTCTTGGTCAATTTTTGCTGACACATGCTCAGAATAATCACGCTCCTTTGCTGATGCTCCTCGAAAATATCCTCTGTCCATTGTCTCAAGTGCGACAGGACCAATCTCTGTCGACATCCCAAAGCGAGCAACCATGCTGCGAGCAAGATTCGTGGCAACCTGAAGGTCATTCGATGGGCCGGTGGTGAGATCATCAAAGACCATAAGTTCAGCGACATAGCCTCCAAGTGACACAACAATATCGTCAAGAAACTCCTTTCGTGTATGGAAGCGACGCTCCTCGATAGGAAGCTTAAGCGTATAGCCCGCTGCATGACCACGAGAAATGATCGAGATCTTGTGCACAGGATCCGCATACGGGAGAAGTGATGCCAAGAGTGCGTGCCCACCTTCATGATAGGCAGTGATGCGCTTCTCTTTGTCAGAGAGAACATGGCTCTTCCGCTCAGGACCAATCATCACCTTCTCGATTGAACGAATAAGATCGTATTGTCCGATCTTCTTTCGGTTTTCACGTGCGGCAAGGATGGCTCCTTCATTCATGAGGGAGTACAAGTCTGCACCAGAGAACCCGGGAGTGCGTTCTGCTACAACACGCAGATTTACATCCTCTGCAAGCGGCTTCTTCTTCGCATGAACTTTGATGATCTCTTCACGATCCGCAAGATCTGGAAGCTCGAGAACGACACGACGGTCAAAGCGGCCTGGGCGCTGAAGTGCTGGATCGAGGACATCTGGGCGATTTGTCGCTGCCATCACGATCACCTTTTCGTTTGGCTCAAATCCATCCATCTCGACGAGAATCTGGTTAAGTGTTTGTTCGCGTTCGTCGTTTCCTCCTCCAATTCCCCCTCCTCGAACTCTTCCCACTGCATCAATTTCGTCAATGAAGATAATGGCAGGTGCTTCTTTCTTCACCATTCGGAAGAGATCACGCACACGTGAGGCACCAACTCCGACAAACATCTCTACGAATTCACTTCCAGAGAGATGGAAAAATGGCACGTGTGCTTCACCAGCGACCGCACGAGCAAGCAGCGTCTTTCCTGTTCCAGGAGCTCCCATAAGGAGCACTCCCTTAGGAATCTGTGCTCCAATATCGAGAAACTTTTTTGGATGCTTGAGAAAATCCACGATTTCAGAAAGTTCTTCCTTTGCTTCTTTGACACCAGCAATATCTTTGAACGTGACTTTCTGCGCAGTATCGTCAGGATAGATGACACGTGCTTTTGATTGACCAAAGGAGAACGCTTGCATCCCCGCACCTCCCTTCACTTGGCGAGAGAGATACCAAATCAATATGAGGAGAAAGAGAATCGGAACAAGAATAGGAGCGAGATTAGCAAACCAATATCCAAATCCTCCAGGATTCTGGATATCGATTTTCACCGCAGAGAGCTCCTCGCTGGTCACACCATAATTCTTCAGCGTGTCCGAGAGACTAGACTCGGGCTCTTTCTTAGAGATCTTTTCTGCGCCATCTTCATACTTCGCAACAAGCTTTGATCCCTCAACTTGGATCGTATCAACTTTTCCATCACGCACGTCTGAAGCAATCTCAGAAAGTGAGACCTGTGAAGGCGCTTTCCCGAGATCAGAGAAGAGGCCATATCCAATAACAAAAAGGAGAAAAATAAGAAAAATCGTCACTGAGTTTCTCCACATCGGTGGCGGTAGCGGAACATCTTTTTTGCCGTCTTCGCGAGGACGGAGTGGGTTCATTTTTTCGAAATCCATAATGCGGACAGTATAACAGAGCGTGCGTGTATGAAAAGAAATACCCGACGCCTTACAGCGTCGGGTATGTTGGGGTCTTAGTTGAAGACCTGCTTCCCCCCAGGGAGGTCACGAGGGTCGGCCCAACTCTTGAACCCCGGAGGGACTTCGATGATTCGAGCCTCGATCATCCGGGTGGCACCCAAAAGGGCAACCCAGACATTCTTGGATCCCGTCTGCTTGTCCCACCGCCTCCGTACGAGAAGACTCTCGGCGGCAGACATGTCGTCAAAGGGCCCGAAGTGTGAAAAATCGGGGTCCCCAAGAAACTTCAGAGATCCATCAATTTCATGCGTGATCTTTATGGCCAAAACCATGTGATAGCTCCTTTTTTAAAGAATCTAGTATAATAAATAGCACTAAAATCACGTGTTGTCAACGTGCTCCTGGTGTCGTATGATAGGTACTCATGTCGATTGCCGAAAACCGCAAGGCCTATTTCAACTACGAGATCCTCGAGAAATACGAGGCAGGGTTGGCTTTGACCGGAGCTGAGGTGAAGTCGCTACGCAAAGGCCAGGTATCGATGGACGGAGCGTTCGTGTCCTTTCGCCAGGGACTGCCCCGCATTGTGGGAATGCATATCAATCCCTACCAGCCAGGCAACCCTTCTGCAGATAGTGACCCTCGACGCGAACGAACGCTCCTCCTCAACAAAACCGAGCTCCAAGAACTTACTGAGCGTAGTGAATCTGATGGACTCGCCGTCATCCCCCTTGCTGTCTACCTCAAAGGCCGTCGAATCAAACTGAGTATTGGTCTCGCACGCGGAAAAAAGAAACACGACAAACGCGAAACAATAAAAAAGCGAGACGCAGAACGTGAGATACGCCGCGCTATGCGATAGAAAAACCACCCGAGCAATGCCGGGTGGCTTTGATTTACTTCCACCTCTTTGGTGGTGGAACTGCGTACCGATGTTTCCGGTACGCATGCGGATCATGGAACTTTTTCTTCTGAGGACTCCGAGGTGAAAACTTTCGTTCCACCTCGGGAGCCCTGTATGCCGGAAACACTGGATCGTGCTTCTCCGGCAGAGGCACAGGATTCTGTGGGGTCGTGAGGGCAACAAGAGCCAGAATCCCTCGTTGCCCGATGAGAAGCCGACGCATGGTGGTCTCCTGCACGCCCCCCGCCAGGATTCCCCTGACAAGGATGCATGCAATACAGAAAGCCATCATCGGCCGTCCGCCATCCTCGAAATCATTTCGAGGTCTCGGAGCAGAACGAGATTGTTCCACCCCAAATTCAGCGAGATTAGCCCGACGAGAGCTGTGACGGTGGGAATGAGTCCGCCCGCATAGCCCTGCACTAGCGGCCCCTCCGTGGTCCCGAACTGGATACCGTAGTATCCAGAAAATAGGATCAGATTGACCCCAATTACCACAAAACTGATGCTCAAAAACTTCATTGTAGAACACCTCTTTGTTTGTACTCCATAATACATTATACAAGAATATATTCTATTGTCAAATAGCTAAGAACCCTTGGAAACAAAGGATTTCCTTAAGACTGCCTGTGAACTTGCTCGCTATAGAGAACATATGACAAAACTTGATTTTTATACAAAATGTGATATATTGTTTTCACGGGGATGATCGGCTTCGACAGAGGAACGAACAGCCCGTACTGAATGCAGAGCATGCCGAATGACTCTCAAATCCATCGGTAAACACGAAGTGCCAAAAACAACACTTCAGGCATTGCGTCTCCGTACGCATTCGCCCCTGCTTACGCCTAAGGCCTAAGCACATCGCCTCCTCTACTCCTGATCGGAGGACTCGCGGTGTAACCCATTCAGGATAGGATGCGTGTGGTCTCTTCTCGCTTCCAACATTTCACGAGACTAACTTTGCTGTGCTTTCGTTCACTTTGATACAGCAAGGCGAAAACCAAGAAGTGTCCTCAGCATTCCAAACCTACGGTCCTTTCTCCTTTGGACGGGGGTTCAATTCCCCCCATCTCCACAATAATCAAGCCACCTGAAAAGGTGGCTTTGATTTTGTGCGAGATGAGCAATGTGCTTGAGCACATTGCAAGTGGGTATCGAAAAGCGGAGTCATGTTTTTTCAGCAGAAAAAACAGACGAGCTAGGGTCGTGAAAATTTATTTGCGGCGGCGAATAAATTATTCCTGACCAATTCCTCCATCAACATAGAGTCATGCCACAAAATGGTGGCTGACCCCATTATCTAAGGCACATCCGATAGTCATTTCCCAACAACGACTCAAAAACTCTCCGTTCACTGATATTTTTCTAGAAAAGTCATTATCAGCGTATGGGCAAAACTGCTCCCACATTCTCTCGATAAGAGTTTTTTGTCTAGCCAAGAACGGTGAGGTTGAAGTATTTATATATGCTGGATCAAGCTTTGGATACGAAGCCACCAAAGATTGTAGCTCTTCATCGGTATTTATCGTGGGGAAATCGATTGAAAATATCTTTTTCATACTGTCATTTTACACCTAGAGACCCATTAACCCATATCTGTTATAATCTGATTAATGACACCAAAAGCGCCTATCAAACACTCGAGGAAGGACCCAAAAGAAATAGAGAAGTTTTTTATGCAGATTGGCCTTGGGAGTGAACGAGAGAGATCGGATCTCAACAAGAAATACCTGCCAGATGAAGGAAAGTTCACGGAGAAAAAATATATGACGATACTTACCAGTGATACAAACATTCAGCATGGCTAGTTGGGATGATATTCTTGAAGAAATTAAAGATGCCGGAAGCACGCATGATATTGTCCGCCGAAAGTATCTAGAGAAACTTTCGAGACTCACTAAAAGAAACACCATCGTTTACTACTCTGGCTGGCTTCAAAAAGGAGCCTTGCTTCAAGCGGGTGTGGGTGGTTTTGAAGTCAACGACGCCGATAAAAATGGTTTTATGACCTCAATCAAGGGACTTGATAAATCCAAGGGGTTAGATCTCGTTTTGCATACTCCTGGAGGAGATACCGCCGCCACAGAGTCTCTGGTCGATTATCTCCGAACAATGTTTGGTACAAATATTAGGGCGATCATTCCGCAAATTGCTATGTCCGCTGGAACTATGATTGCGCTTTCTGCAAAGGAAGTACTGATGGGTAAACACTCTAATCTCGGTCCAATTGACCCACAACTAGGAGGACGTCCTGCACACGGCATTATGGAAGAGTTTGAGCGCGCAAAAACTGAAATTACCGCCAACCCATATATGGCAAATTTGTGGCAACCCATACTTGCAAAATACTCCCCAACACTAATCGGTGAGTGCGAGAAGGCAATCATTTGGTCGAAAGAAATGACGAAAGAATGGCTAATGACCGGAATGTTTTTAGGCGAGGCAGATGCCGAAGAAAAATCAGATCGAATAATCGCAGAGCTTAGCGATCATATACTAACAAAATCCCACGCCCGGCACATATCGATGAAAAGAGCCATAGAGCTTGGGATTAAAGTTTCTTCACTTGAGGATAGCCAAAAACTTCAAGAGGCAGTCTTGAGTGTTCACCATGCCTGTATTCACACCTTAACCAACACACCAGCAATTAAGATCATTGAAAACCAAAATGGTGTCGCGTTCATACAGCAGGTTGTTGTTCAGCCAGCATAAGGAGATTATTGACCCAATGCCCCTCCTCCCGTAGATTTCCCCTATGGGAACATCAACCATATTTTCAGTAGAGCCAAGTAAGCTCCTAGTTCAACTTGCCGAAATGGTTGGAAAATCAGTCGCGGGTATATTTTGGCAATTTGTTTCGATGCTGTGGATTTCATATTGGCCATGGATCATCTTGCTGATTGTTGTCATTGTCGTCTACGAACTGCTTACATGGAATGGAAGGTGGCACTATAACTCAAGGAATGGCTTTTCTCCCAGTTTTAATCGGCTAGTAGGGAGCGGTGTTTTTCTCCTTTACTCTAGTATCTTTCTTGCATTTTTTCATTTCGTATTTGGAGACGATATATACCTTGAGCAGATTTGGCCATACATTGTTCATTCCTTGGCATTCCCTCTGACGTGGCTGTCTCTCAAGAAGATTGGTTTTTGGGTTTACTAAACTATCACATTAAACAACCGCCTCACATGTTCTGGCTTTGTTCAACAGATGGGCACACCACTAACCCTCCTACCTGACTCCAGGGCTCCCGCTCTCTTACCTTGGTTCTATTACCATCATGTGAGTATTGCTGCCGACAAACTCTTATCGGAAACCCTTATTCCTGAACTCAAGATCTCTTGATACGACTGAATAACGTAGTTTTCCAGTTGGTTCCATAATCCCTCCATCTCCTCCACAAGTACAAAACCAAGCACTCGTAAGAGTGCCGTTTTTGTTTGTGGAGATGGAGCAAGCAAACTGCTTTGCTTGCGCGGGGAATTGAAAAGCGGAGTCATGTTTTTTCAGCAGAAAAAACAGACGAGCTGGGGTCGTGAAAATTTATTTGCGGCGGCAAATAAATTATTCCTGACCAATTCCCCCCATCAATCAGCATTCTGCTGCAGAATACCGCTGTCCGAGTTTCCCCTCTATAAGGCCGGGCGGTCCTGGCCTCCTGTTTTTTGGGGGGAATGTATCAGAACACGGTTTTCAGGAATCAATGGTGGCTGTCCCCTTTCTCCTCGTCGTTCCTTAGCAAAACCACCCTATTGTTGATAGGGTGGTTTTGGTGATATGGCAACTACATAATCATATTCCCCATATCAGGAGTTAATGCTGGAGACCACCCAAAGAGACTAGGATTCATCATGCCGAAGATCATCGCCACATGCGCGAGAACCAAGAAGATTGCCACAAAGATGGTGTGCAATTTTTGCCTCTGGGCATCGCTCTTCATTTTCGGAAGAATACCGAGTTCTATAGCTCCAATCCCCATAAGCGGAATTGCTGAAAGAAGGTATCCCCCAACCGCAACAATATCGATGATTCCACGCCATCCCCCGCTCGTCGTGAGCGGAATCACGGCAGTTCTGACAAGATACACAAAAACACCAACCATATAGAGCCCAATAAATATTCCTGCGTATCGACTAAGAACCTTTGCCTTGCCTTCTTGTTTTTGTGTATAAAGCAAATACAGTTCTGTAATCGCAATTGTTTCCGCAAATATCACTGGGATAGCCATAAAGAAGATGAGGTTCCATGGCTGATGGTCAGCCAAAAGCCCCATGTAATGAGTCATGTTCATATGAAGAGTTCATGCTTCGCAAAACAAAGCGCAAGAGTGTGCAGCGAAGCTCATACAACGTTCTTACGCAAGTGCAAAACGCAGATTAGGGCTGTTGGTATGAAAGCGAGACCATATCCAAACTCCCCACAACGCCGAGAGCACAGCAGAATAATCATTGGGAGAATTTGATCGTGAATGGTGTGAACGAGGATACGACACCAAGAGACTACCATTCCTTAGAACAGCAGAGAGGATGAGTGCGAGAATAATGAGAATGTTCGAAAGCCACGTCAAAGACATTGAGACTCCTACCGAGGTGACATGTTCATACATTCCTATGTGTTCCGAGAGAGCACGGAGGGGATCATTTGCACAAGTATCCCCCCGGACACAGTTTCCAGCTTTTTCGCCCCCATGTGACTGATGATGTCCTTGTGCATGATTCATCGCATGATTTTCAGATTCAAGCATGCTCGAGAAACACACTGGCGCAAAGGCGACATAGAGAACGATAACAGACGCAGTGATAAGGCGACGCATATCTCCTTAAGCATACATCCACCCCACACACACGCAACTTTAGTATTTCTCTAACCGAAAAGACACCTTATAGAGTTTTACTGAGACTTTGTCTGAAATCTCGCTCACCGCATGTTCAAGTTTAGTATCACGTTCACCCACAATGACAAGACCGCGGACTTGTTCATTATTT
>CAYPEZ010000013.1:2380-7113 GCA_964409985.1 uncultured Candidatus Saccharibacteria bacterium | reverse complement strand
GCCAGGTTTCTTCGGACCCAGCCGATGTATCTCAGGACTTGCCCTACAACTTCATCATTTTTTCTTCCCTTCTTTAATTCAACAACGACGTACCCCCCTTTCTTATCTTTGGCTAAGATATCAATATACCCAACCTCCTCGGTGTAGTATTGCTGCCCTTTGTTTCCATTCTCATCTTCAAATAGCGTGAGTTCTTCTCCAAAATCAATTTTGTCCCAATTCCCAACAATAAAATCTTCAAGATACTTTTCGAGGACAAACTCTGCTTCTTCACCTTTCACCACTGTTGAAGAAAGAGAGTCTGACACGGTCCCACAAAAAACCATGTAGTCATGTTCAGAAATATTTGATGATCCCCCCTGTGCAGGCGTCCAATCCAAGCTCTGAAAATTCTGACTGGGCTTTGGCTCAGAAAAAACGACGATGTCTGAAAGATCTATGCGAAGAGCCTCGGGATCCAGGTACCAGTCTTTAGACTCCCCCGACTTATCTTCATATGCTCCGGACTTCAGGGTCGCTGTTGCAATAAATACCTGATTCTTGGAGCCAGTGACATAAAATAGTACTTTGTCTTCAGGCTGGATAGCCTTTCGATTTGGAGTGTGTTTTCCAAACCCCCACGCCGACTTCTGGAGAACAAGGAAATTAAAAATCTCCTGTGCCGTCTGCTGTTTACCATATGCAGACTGATCAGACACCTGAAAGACATAGTAAGACATAGACCGATTAGATCATGCGACCGAACGAATATCAAGATTTTGATTCATGCTAGTGAAATCCTTATTGTGATTTTGGTCAATCTTTGCCTCCTGCTTTTTAAAGAAGACATCAGACCACAGATTCTCTTAAAATATCGGATCTATCCCCATTTCCTTTTACTCTTCCTCAGTGAAGAGTGCGTTAATCTGGTTCATAATCTTGATAGTTTCGTTCATTGAGACGATCATCTGCTGGTAGTGATCGATTTCAGCATCGGTGAGGGTGCGTCCGCAACGATCTTTGAGCCATTTTTGCGCAGGCTGATAACCTCCGATGTAGAAATCCCATACTTCCCTTGGTACGTTTCCAAAATATTGTGAGGCATTAATGCGCACATTCCCCTCCTTGTATTCGGGATATTTCTTATCAATCATGTTAGCGCCGTTCTCTGGGAAGGTGGTGATGTACTCATGGACGGATGGATGCGTAAGGAGATGGAGTTCGCGCAAGTGGCGGCCAAAGGTGACAAGTTTATCGAACGTCTCCTTACTCTTTGGATACGGGATACGAGGAAAATCAATCTTCAAGAACTCTTTGTATGTCTCACGGTAGGTCGGAGAGTGGAGCACGGCATAAATGTAATCAAAAACATCTTCGGGCGTTGTCTCCCCTGCTACTTCATTAATCTTTTTCCAAATAGTACGGTCAAGATTGGGGACCTTTGAACCGTCGGCGGCATAGAGATATAGAGGAAACGCATAACCAGTTTCTTTTGTCTGCGAGGAAATAGCACAGATATCAGATAATGAAGAAGTGACTAGGATGTGCTGAAAATCATACGTGCTCTGTTGTCTGCAAGTCAGTAAGCAGATATTCTCTTTTCTAAAGATGTGGAAAAAGACCTTCGCCCCAGGACGACTAATAATTTTGGGGTCATAGTAAGTCCATCTGTAATCAAATGGTCTATATTCTTCTTTTTGAAGAAACTTTTCATCAAAAACTTCTTTGCCAACGAGTTCAGTCAGACGATAGCTCCCTGAGTCGACCACACGATATTGCTCCGCAAAATTCGCATCGAACTTACCTTCAAGGAGTAATTGGATTCTTTTTGCTAAGACTTCCTTATCAAAATCAATAAATAGACCATCTCTATCGGTTTTTATTCCTGAATTATAGACTGGCAAAAAATCATCGACTCGGAAGCCTTTCTCGTATTCTGCCCGTGCTCCAAAGTCTTTCGGAACAAAAAATGCATACTGATCATCTGGAGTAAGTTCAGACCAGTTGGTCAAAGTAAAATCAAACGCTTTAAGTTGTTCAAACTTATAGGCTTGACTGCCCAAAAGCTCAGCATGATAAACGCGAGCGGAGACGGAATTGGCACTTGTCTTCACAAAGATATTTATACTGACTCCTTGTTCAATTCCAAAGACATTCCCTTCCTCTTTTTTCTTGGCACTACCATGAAGATCAAGAATATATATCTCGTCAAAGGTTTTCATTAAATGCTTACGCATTTGGCGATGTGTGACACCGTCAATGAAAGAATTATTGGTGATCATTGCCACCACTCCATAGCCCGTCCTTTCGACCGCGTGCTCGGCAAAGCGAATAAACTTGATGTAGTCATCATCGAGATTAATCTTCTTTTCGTTCAAATCCTTCTTGTAGTCGGCGATGAGATTCTGGATATGCTCCCCTTTGTTGGTCGAGCTCACGGCATAAGGTGGATTGCCGACCACGACCATTATTGGCATTTCGGACTTGATGCGTGAGGCTTCGTTCGACTCCTGCGTGAGCCACTGACTCATAAAGAGATTCGGGACCTCGTGGACCGACTGCTCGAGCGAGTTCGTCAGCCAGACTGATAAGCGGTCTTTTATTCCCTCGTAGCCAAGTTCCTTGAGCGTCACCCCGAGCTTTAGGTGCGCCATCGTGTAACTTGCCATCATGAGTTCAAAACCATGAAGACGCGGGAGGAGTTCCTTTTCGACATAGCCCGACCACCTTCCCTCTTGGCCTTTGAAAGAGTTATGGATTTCATGGATAACTTCGTTCAAGAAGGTTCCGGTACCCACAGCAGGGTCAAGAATCTGTACTTTGTGAACTAACTCCTTCACTTTCTTTGAACCGTCTTTGGTCCGGCCGTCAGTTCCCTGCACACGGAATTCATGCTCTACCTTAGTCGTATCTGCGAGACCTCTTGCGAGATCAAACCTTGTCTTCAAAATATGGTCAACCGAGCGAACAATGAATGACACCACCGGCTCAGGGGTGTAATACACTCCGCGACTCTTGCGAAGGCCCTGGTCATACTTTGAAAGGAATGTCTCGTAGAAATGGAGCACGGGGTCCTTTTGCTTTTGCTCGAATTCCTTGTGCATGAGCTCGCGCACATCAGTACTCTTGTACGCATCAATAAGACTGTCGACCATCCACGCGACTTTGGAGTCAAAATCTGTGCCTGCAACGTGCCCGAAGAATTTTTTAAGAAGCGGATTCGTCGAAGGAAGAAGGTCGTGCGCTTCGTGACGAGAAAAGTCTTTAAGCGAGGTGTCAAAATACCGAGCAACAAAGAGGCCGTAGACGAGGGTCTGCGCATACATGTCAGCAAACTCTTGCTCGGAGAGGTCGTGGATGAGTATCTCTTTGAATGCAAGATACTGGGAATAGATCTCAGAATGCTTATTCTCTGCAAGCGCGGCGCGTGAGTTATCGCGAAGGAGACGTGCTTTGCTCGCCATGATTTCGGCAAGTTTCTTTGCAGAGCGGATTGTGCGGACTGATGGAGTGACATAGTCCTTGACGAGGTTTTCAAAGCGGGAGAATTCGTTGTCGTGCGGAGTAATAATTCCTCCTTCTATCCTCGCTATTGAGATGCGTACCACTTCGCCGGACTCGTCGATAATGCAGAACTCGAGGTAGTTGGTGAGCAAAATCCTCCCAAACGCTTCGACGTAACGGTTGGCTTGCTTTTGCACTTCAGGATCGTCAACATTGACCGTCACATCTTTACACTCCGCGTACGAAATTGGAACATCACCTTTCTTGAAAAGGAAATCAGGAGCGTTGCCACCCGTATAGGCCGGCTCATTTATCACCTGAATATCAGGGAGGAGAGATTCAATAAGGCCCTGGAAAGCAGGACGGTAGGCATGTTCACGGGCGTCTCCTGATTGGTGAATTTTTTTAATCTCTGTGATGTATTCCGAAACGCGACTCATGTATCCCCCAAGAATACCCCCTTTCCCCCCATATTTCTAGCCAAAACAAAACAAGCCCCCAGAGCCCACCTGGGCCCCTAGGTGGCTCAAGGATGGCCACTCCAAATCGCAACCGTAGGCAATACGACTAATCAGCCCCTCCCCCGTCTTCTGTTGAAAGACCAGCTGGGCGGCCGTTGTCACTGTCGTCACCTCCGCCCTGTGTCTTCTTCTTTGCGTGGTAACGAACATGCGGGATGCGCGGAACGATGATAGAGACGAGTGATGCCACACTGGCGATAAAGTAGTAGCCGAAGCCAATGGCCATACCGATGGCGCCTGCGAACCAGATCGATGCGGCGGTAGTGAGATTGCGGACCGTAGCACCGTCTTTCAAGATAAGCCCCGCTCCGAGGAAGCCGATGCCCGAGACGATCTGTGCAGCAATGCGAGACTTCGATGCCGGGTCGACGATGGAGGAGAGGAAGGTGAAGAGCATGGCGCCCAGGATGACGAGCATGTGCGTGCTGATACCTGCATCCTTTCCACGGGACTCACGCTCTGCGCCGATGAGGTAGCCGAGGAGAGAGGCGAAAATAGCATTAAAAAGAAATATCACTTCGGTGATACTGGGACCCCGCTCTGCAAGATGATCGATAAGTGCTTCTATCATATCGGGGACATTATACCCATGGATGAAATTCGTGCATACGCATCATCAGAACTCGCAACGTTAGGCAATAAGGCGCTCAAGCACATCAGGACGAAACCCGACAACAATCTCCCCTCCCACATCGATCACGGGAACGCCCATCTGACCTGACTTGCGAA
>CAYPEZ010000013.1:0-2370 GCA_964409985.1 uncultured Candidatus Saccharibacteria bacterium | reverse complement strand
TCCATGGCAGCAGCGCGATCAGACCCGACATCAACATCTTTAAAAGAAACACCTTTTTCGATGAGAAAATCTTTGACCATATAGCAATACGGACATGACGTGGTTGAGTACACAGTAATTGTTTTTTGTGTGTTGTTCATAACATAAATGCTGATTGAATAATGGTATCGAGGTGGCGAGTCATGCGAGGAGTCATGCGTTCGTTCTCTGCACAATTCTTTGCGTATACATCCATATAGGCTTTGGCGAATGCTTTCATGGCAGCATGGGTGGCCTTGATCTGAAGCATATCTTTGCTGCAATCGTGCTGCCCGGATAAAAGCGCAGCACGCAAGCCTTCGATCTGCCCTTCTATTCTATTTAATCTGTGGATGAGTGCTTCGGGAACTCGAGATGTCTGTTTTTGAGTTGCCATATGTTTAGTGCATCATTCCCCCGCCCATACCACGACCTCCTCCCATCATCCCGCCCATACCGTTCATTCCTTCCGCTTGTGCTTGATCAAACTCTTCCTTGGAAAGAATCTGCGGAGTATATGTGCCTCCCACTTCGCCAAGCCTCATCAAAAAGTGGTGGAGGTGCATATATGATCCATTGAGAAGATAGTCATAAACGGCAAGAATATCTTTGTTGTCAGTGTGAGCCATGCGAGTCTTGAGATCGTGAATATCAAATTCCTCAACATAGAGCCCCACCTTGATTGCGGCTTCAGCAGATGGGCGACCTTCAGCAACAAGGCGATCATAGAGGGCCTGAATGTCCTTGTCTGCAAAACGTCCAGTGCTGGAAGTTTCTTTAGGTTCTGGGATACCATAACTTTCGAGAAGTCCCCCAACAGCAGTCATGTGCATCTGTTCACTGCGAGATACGTGTCCGATGGTGCGCCACCCCCAAGCCTCTCCAAGCACTCCATAGATATCACGAGCCATCTTTTCTTCTTCAAAGACAAAAAGGATGTCAGCGCGCTCCGAGTCAGTGAGTGTTGACGTTGCGATATCGCCCACCTGCATCATCATGGCAGCACCGTGTTTGGAGGTGTTCGCAAGTGGAACTTGCTGACGCACGTCTTCTTGCCCACGCATGTCTCGAAACGCTTCGCTTTCGTGTGGTGTAAAGACTCTCCAAGAAACGCCCAACAGCACAAGAAGCCCTATGACGATTAATAAAGGTGTGAACGATTTTGAAGGATTCATATGTCGTCAGTATATACCCCCATGGGTATGTGGCAAGGACGTCAACAGGCTCGGTGGATTTTTGTAATTTTAGTCTACTAAGAACTGCTATACTAAAGCATAATGAAACATCCATTATTCCCTGTACTCTCTTTAATCACATTATTCCTCATCTGGTTCCCTGTTTCCGTGTCTGCGCTTACTGCGAATGACTCCTTCACGGACACCACAAACACACAACTGAAGAATCACACATCAGATACGGGAAATCAGTGGGTCAAACATACAGCATCGGCACAGGAAGCCACGATTCTCAATAATGAAGTTGGAGAAACGTATCAAACCTCTCCGACGTATTACATGAATATCTCCCCCGCAACGGCAGAATACGATGTTCAACTTGATATCAAATCAAATGATTTTTACCTTGGGGGGCCAATGGGGAGGATCGATCCTTCCAGCGATACGTTTTACGCTGTTGTGAGGATCCCAGGTGAATGGCGTTTGTATAAGAGTATTGCTGGCACACCAACAATGATCGGAAGTTATGCTGGGGACGCCCCCTCAGCCACAACAGCTAGGACTGTAAAGCTGTCTCTCAAGAACACATCTATAAAAGTGTATGTCGATGGTGTCGAGAGGATCTCATCGACGGACAACACCATTACTGCAGTAGGAAAACCGGGGTTTAATGTTGGAAGTGCTTCTGGTGGACGAGTTGATAATTTCGTCTTTACTGATGCGGGAGGGTCTCCGTCCCCGACTCCACCCCCTCCGCCGCCACCAGCCGATACCACGCCGCCAACAGCACCCGCAAACCTTTCTGCGACCGGAATATCAACGAGCCAAATTTCCCTCTCGTGGAATCCTTCCACTGATACAGTTGGGGTAACTGGGTACCGTGTGTACCGCGCTGGCACACTTATTGCAACGCTTGGCGCGATAACTACTTATACGGACTCTGGGCTTTCAGCGGGGACATCGTATGTTTATGCTGTTGCTGCGTTTGATGCAGCGGGAAATGCATCTTCCCAATCAACGGGTGTACCAGGGACGACCCAAACCTCAGCTCCCGCTCCCACACCTACCCCAACCCCCAATCCGACGCCAACTCCAACTCCCACACCAGCACCTCCCGCCGGACGTGTGACCTACTATATTGCTCCGTCAGGATCAGATAGCGCGTTGCGGCAGCCCT
>CAYPEZ010000012.1:18884-21173 GCA_964409985.1 uncultured Candidatus Saccharibacteria bacterium | reverse complement strand
TGCAATGAAGCGTTTTGATTATGAAGACATGATTCTCGAGAGTGTTCATGCGCTCGAAAGTAATCCAAATTTTCTTCTGGTTCTTCAAGAAGAATTTCAATATATTCTTGCCGATGAACACCAAGACACCAATAATGCTCAAAATCGTATTCTAGAACTTCTAGCGAGTTTTCATCCTAGCCCGAACCTCTTTATTGTGGGGGATGAAAAACAAGCTATTTATCGTTTCCAAGGAGCCTCACTATCAAATTTTCTATATTTTCGCGAGAAATATCCCGATGTGCTTCTCATCGAACTGACCGAA
The DNA here is from genome assembly GCA_964409985.1 of uncultured Candidatus Saccharibacteria bacterium. Classification (GTDB taxonomy): domain Bacteria; phylum Patescibacteriota; class Minisyncoccia; order Phycocordibacterales; family UBA6899; genus CAYPEZ01. Next base: position 20,869 of record CAYPEZ010000012.1, on the reverse strand, counting down.
AACTATCGATCGACACAAACTATTCTTGATGGAGCGCACGCCCTGATCCAAGAAGGAGCCAAAGAGGAAGAGCGTAAACTTCGTGTTCCGCTTGTGGCGAAAGGGGGGCACGGAGAATCGCCAATTCTTGTCGCACATCTCTCGTCGCCATCAGCTGAGCTCGAATATATTGCGCAAGATATCGAACAGAGAAGCAAGAAAGGGGAGTCTCTCGATGAGATTGCTGTCCTCGCAAGGCGGAACTCAGATATTCGCGCACTCGCACTCATTCTTTCTAAGCGGAATATTCCGTATCACATGCTCTCTGAAAGCGACGTCCTTGAAGACGGCAATGTTCATAAACTTCTTCGCCTCATGCGTGCTGTGGTTCATTTTGGGGAAGATGATGCATTGATCCCGGCACTTGAGAGTGACTTTGTCGGAGTTGACCATCTCGATATTTGGAAAATCATTCGCACATCTGAAACAACAAAAATTTCTGTGCATACACTTCTTGAAAAACCCGACATCCTCTCTCCGCTCAATCTTCTAGATCTTGATGCGGTGCGGCGTATATACACGCTCATCAAACGTTGGCGTCGAGATTCCAAGAATGTCCACGCTCTTGTGGTTCTTGAGTCAATGATTCGTGATTCTGGTCTCCTTCAGCACCTTCTTGAATCTCCCGAGGGGAGTGTCGGACTCATTTCCATTGGTCGATTATATGATGAACTTCAGTCACTCGCTGAGCGTGATAGTGACTTCACTATTGAGAAGTTTCTGCAGCATCTCGATGTGCTTCGTGCTCACCATAAGGGGCTAGAAACCTCTGCGAGCGAAGAACGGCCTGGTGTTCGGCTCATGAGTGCACACAAGGCAAAGGGGCTGGAGTTCCGGCATGTCTATATTTTGAATGCGACCGAACGTGCGTGGGAGGGAAGAACTCGCCGGACTTCTTTTCGGACATATTTTATTCCAAGCCCTCTTGAAGACGCTCAGGATGATAATGATGAGCGTCGCTTATTTTATGTTGCATTAACCCGAGCAAAACACTCTCTCACTATTACCGTCCCTGAGGCAGATCAGAGTGGAAAACCTAGCATCCCATCACGGTTTATTGCCGATATTGACCCTGCTCTTTTGAGGCATGATGCACCGAGTATTTCGCCCTCGCGGAAAGATCGTTATGACGAGCGTGTGTATTTAGAACCACGGATTCTTGATCGAGACTACATCCGTATGAGATTCCTCGAACAAGGTCTTTCTGTTACTGGACTCAATAATTTTCTTGAGTGTCCTTGGCAGTATGTGCATCGAACGCTGTTGCGTGTCCCCTCAGCTCGAAGCAAGTTTCTCTCTTATGGTTCTGCTATCGATGCTGCCTTGCGGACATTTTTTGATGCGTGGAAAGATGGTAACGATATTGGACCTGAGGGGCTCGTCAAACGTTTCCTCTGGTCGCTTGAGCGACAGCCGCTTTCACGTGTGGATGATGCGGAGCTCCGAGAAAAAGGCACACGTGCACTTCGTGCGTTTTATGCTGAAGGGAAGGGGTGTTGGCTGCGATCTATTAAGAATCAGTATACCCTCTCTGGCACTGCGTTTTCTATTACAGGAGAAAAAGGGCCAATCGAGATACTTATCCGTGGGACCATTGATAAGCTTGAGATCCTTTATGGAGGACATGTGCGTGTTATTGACTACAAAACAGGAAAGCCCAAGAGCCGCAATGCCTTGATGGGGAAGACAAAAGACGCTGATCAAAGTTATCTCCGACAGCTGACTTTTTACAAACTTCTTATCACACTCTTTGATCATGAAAAAATCATGGATGAGGGTGTGATCGAGTTTGTCGAGCCAACAGAGAGCGGAAAATTTGTACGCGAGGCATTTGATATTTCTGATGACGATGTTAAAAAACTTCAAGCTGAAGCCCAACATGCTTCGCAGGCGATCTACGATCTGAGTTTTTGGGGTAAGCGTTGTGCGAAGGAGGAGTGTGAATT
>CAYPEZ010000012.1:0-18874 GCA_964409985.1 uncultured Candidatus Saccharibacteria bacterium | reverse complement strand
ACTTTATGTTCCTCTTGCGTCTCGATAAATGCATATTTTACCCCACCTGTGTGCGTCGGAATCCTTCTGGTATACTATGAGGGAATACTCTTACTCGTTAGATATCTCATATGATGAATGAACAACAGTCCTCAAACACGTCAGTCTCTACTCCACAAGCCATTCAGCACGGAGATACTCATAGTTATAAGGGTTGGCTCAACAGCGACTCCTTCCTTAAGCGCACATTTGCGGTATATGGATATAACATGGTCGCATCTTTGATTGTCTCTATCCCTATTATGATTATCGTCGGAATTTTTGCTGCGATCTTTGGGGCACTCATTGCAGGAGCAATTGCTGGAGGGGTGCACCATGACAATGTCGTCCCAACGCCAGCACCAATGGTTGGGAAACTTGATATCAATGCTGTTTGCGATGGTGCGCTTGCGTATATGACATTTCCAACTGGCGCCGAGGCGGAACAGTTTGTCGCAGAGTGTAAAGATGGGAAACACCCGGAAGTGATAGAGCAGTATCGACAGCAAATGGGAGCAGATGATTCCATGGCACTCTGAGTGAACAACCACCATGAATATTCACCCTTTTATCGTACATTTTCCTGTTGCCTTTCTGACGCTCTATGCGCTTCTTGAGCTGTTTCGCTTTCGTGTCGTGGTAGAAAAAACGTGGTATCAACCTTTTAAGATAGGGCTTCTCTATGCTGGGGCGGTTGGCGTTGTCTTGGCGTTCGTTACGGGAGGTATTGCCGAGGGGATCGTTTTAGACACGACTCATGTTCCTAAAGAGCTTGTTGAGCGCCATGAACTTTTTGTTTCCCTTGGTGGCTGGCTCTTTATTGCTCTTGCTGCTCTTCACATCGGAGCTTCAAAAGGGAAAGCCCTAGCACTACGTCTTCTGAAGACTCCTCTTGTTCCTATTGTTGCGCTTATCGCATTATTATCCATGAGTATTGGCGGCGCTTTAGGAGCAGCCATTGTGCATGGTCCTGAAGCGGATCTCATGGTGAAGGGTATTTTTAAGACTTTTTCTGGAATTTCTCTGCAATAACAAAGCGTTCGTGTAACTTTGCTCGTGTTTTACTTCATACACAAGTCATGATTACTGCGACCCTCGGACTCATCTTCTATACGTTTTTGCAAAAACTTCGCCGGGGGAGAGCATTGTAGCAATTTCTCTTCAACGGCTGAGTTCGTGTGTGATAGGATGATTTCATATGGACCCAGGAACGCTCAGAAGGCGATTGTATGAATGGCGAGCAGAGCGTGCCCAGCGTGAGGGGGTGACGGAGCTCTTTCGTATTCTCCCATCAGCAACCATTGACGCCATTGCACTCGCACAACCAAAGACCCCAGAAGAGCTTGTTGAGGTCAAAGGCATAAAAGGTGGGAAAGCGAGGGCGTATGGTGAAGAAATTCTCGCAATAGTCAGCGGTGTTATAGCATATGCACGCCAAACTGAACCTGAGCCAAATGCTCTTCAAGACGGAGACCCAATGACGTATTCCGTGAGCGTCTACCTTGATATTCTTAATCGTGCTGTCTCACAATACGATGCGCGTATTGTCGGAGAAACTCTAGAAGTGAAGATCCAAGGCGGGTACGCCTACTTTTCGCTTCTTGATCCCGAAAACCGATCTGTTCTTCGGGTGATGGCCCCACGAGCAGTTCTTGATTTTGCTGGCATTGAGCTCGTGGACGGGATAGCAATTGCCGTGACGGGACACTCGGATATCTATAAGCCTCGCGGAACTCTGACATTTAAGGCTGACATGGTGGAGCTCGTAGGTGAAGGGGCGCTGAAGAAACAATACGATCTCCTCAAGAAGAAACTTACCGCAGAAGGGCTTTTTGATGAGAGTCGTAAGCGTCCAATCCCCGAATATCCTACACGCATCGGCCTCCTTACTTCAAAGACAGGCGCTGTTATTCATGATTTTCAATCTAACCTTGGACGATTTGGATACCGGATTTTCTTTAAAGATATTCGCGTCGAAGGAGCACAAGCAGTTCCTGATATTCTCTCTGGTCTTAAGCGAATGAAACGTGAAGATATTGATGTGCTCGTGCTTATTCGAGGCGGTGGGAGTATGGAGTCTCTCCAGGCGTTTAATCATGAAGAAGTGGTTCGTGCTATTTCGGGTTTTCCCATCCCTGTTATTTGCGCTATTGGGCATGATAAAGATATTCCGCTCGCACAGCTCGCTGCGGATAGTGCTCCTTCGACGCCTACCGCTTGTACTGAAGTTCTCAATCGCTCTTGGAGAGAAGCACGGCATGATCTCGTGACAAGCACACATGCCCTCACAAACATTTATGAAAAAGCTCTGCGACGAGAGGTTGATCGTGTCATTCGTGCTGAAGAGTATCTTGTGCGAGCACTCGCAAGGATGTCCGAGTCATTTTCTTTTTTTACTCGCCAAATCGAAGGGCTTCTTGTCGACCTTGGACGGGAATTAACAGGGGCAGAGAGTGCTGTTGCTCGGATTGAAGAGCGAATCATTGGACTTTACCGTGAATCGCTTCGACGCATTTCTCGACAGCTCTCGGACGAGAATGCGCTCCTTGTTCTTCATAATCCTACACGACAATTGAAACTGGGATTCAGCATACTCTCCTATCGAGGGCGCATCGTCCGCACGATCCGTGACCTCCCTGAGGGTGTTGATTTTGAAGCAACGCTATCCGATGGTACACTAGAAGCCAAAAGTAAAGGCCCTCAAAAAGGGAAGTGATAAGACTGTATGGCAAAAACAGATGTAAACCTTACCGAAACAATGAAAAAACTACGCACAATCGCTGCGTGGTTTGAAGCTCAAGAAGAAGTCGATATTGAAAAAGGGCTCGAGAAAGTAAAAGAGGGAGCACAATTGATCAAATCAAGTCGCGCTCGTCTACGTGAGCTTGAGAATTCATTTGAAGAGATCAAGAAGAGTCTTGCAACCCACGATGATGAGTAAGTTTCGTATTATTGCGGCCGTTCTGTTCTGTGCAGTGTTGCCGCACACTGTGTTTGCGCAGGTCCCTGATCGAATCCTTGATCTTACGGTTAACGCAACGATTGATGCAGAGGGGGTGACAAAGATCAAAGAGACGGTTTTGTATGACTTTGGTCCAAAGAAACTCCACGGAATTTTTAGAAATATTCCGCTTCAGGCCCAAGAAGGCAATACGCTTAGAGTGTTTGGAATTAAAGATGTCACGGTCACCAATTATGATGGGAAACCCATCCCTTTTGAAACAATAAATGAACGAACATTTCTCAGGCTCAAAATCGGCGATCCTGATGTGTTGGTCACAGGTGCCATTGAATACAATATTTCCTATACAGCAGAGACCATCATGCGTGGATTTAGTAAGTTTGATGAATGGTTATGGGACGTGACGAGTTCAAACTGGCCAGTACCAATCGCAAGAGCTCGAGTAAATGTTGTATTTCCTGACACAATCCCTGTCCAAGACTTGGTGCGTAGTTGCGTCACAACTCCTCCCGGGGAAACAGAACGAAAAGAAACATGCCAAGTAGGATTTATAGATCGGACAGACGATGGCCGCACTCCATCAATCCAAATGATGGATTTGAATCTGGCGCCAAGAGAGAGCATGTATATTGGCCTCGGTTTTCCAAAAGCATTTATTAAAAATGTTCCTGAGACAACAGCTCCAACAAATACCCAGCCGGCAAAAATTGAACAAGCGCTTCCAGCAGCACTCATGCTTATTGTTTTAGGTGTTGCGGTGAGAGAAATTCTTCGTCGCAAGAAACCAGACTTGGTAAAAGAATAGTTCAGTGCTCACTGAATCTTTTCTCTAACGAAATTGAGAATTTAGTCGGAGTGCCGGGATTCGAACCCGGAGTCTTGCGAACCCGAATCGCAAATGTTAGCCGTTACACCACACTCCGTTGACCATACATGTATACATGAAAATGTGATAAATGGCGAACTTCGGTCATGTGATAAGTGATATACTTCGATTCATATGATACCGAACCCTGGCGAGATTTGGATCCACTATAAGACACGAGGGGAGTACAAGATCGTCGGATTAGGGAAGTTCCAAGTAAAGTCTCCGGATCTCGATATGAAAGAGTGTGTCATGTACAAGGCGTTATTCGATGGTCATCACTGGGTGCGCCCACTTGAAGATTTTATTGAAGAACTAGACTACGATGGTGCGAAGACCTCGCGTTTTATAAAAAAATCATGAATCCAAAGAATGTCATTGGCGACTCTCGCGCACGTTCTACACGACTGACATGTAGTGTATTACTTGAAAAAGATGGGAAGCTGCTTCTTGTCCAAGAAGGGAAAGAGACAAAAGCATACGGGAAGTGGAACCAACCTGCTGGGCACCTCGATGAAGGGGAAACCCCGATTGATTGCGCAAAAAGAGAAGCACTCGAAGAATCTGGCTATAAAGTAAAAATCCTTTCTTTGATAGCAGTCATGTATTACCGTGAGCAGACACAAAACGAACAACCTACGCATATCCATTTTTGTTTTACAGCGCGCCCCATTGGAAAACAATCCCTGAAACTTGCTGATGATGTTCTGCAAGCAAAATGGTTTACAAAAAGTGAGATCAAACGATTTCCAAAAAAAGATTTTCGTGGCCTTGATACAATCACGCGACTCGAACTTTGGTTAAAGAAGAAAAAAGGTATTCCCACACAACAACTTTTTATTCGTGAACATAAGGTTTAGTTCATATTTATAAAAGTCTCTCCCTTGTCAGAGAAGCGCTCGATCATTGTCGGGCGCTTTTTCTTTTTGACGAAAGAAAAAACATGTATTCCAACGTAAAACTGTGGATAACAAAATATGCAAAGTGGGATGAAGTGGTATAGAATGTACGCATGTGGGATTAAGTGGGAACATCTCACATGCACTCTGCAAACGAGTGTGGGACACAAAACTAAATAGCAGGAACCGGGGCCACCAGGGTCGAGCTCCGGATTTCCTGTCTCCGAAATGTCTGAACACTGAGTTCATACATTTCCAATTTTTCTATGTTTATCGGTGAATATACGCATACAGTAGATCCTAAGAAACGCCTTTCCATTCCCACGAAGTTCCGTGGGGAGCTTGGCAAGCGAATGGTGGTGACTCATGGTCTCAACAAATGTCTTGCGATATATCCCATGGCCCGTTGGAAGGAGACCGCTGAGAAGCTCGCAAAGCTCTCAATGGGACGAACCGACACACGTGCGTTCAGCCGCTTTATGCTCGCTGGTGCCGTAGAGGTCGAAATCGACCAGATTGGGCGTATTCTTCTTCCTGATTTCTTGAAGTCCTTCGCGGGCCTCAAGGACAAGGTCGTGCTTGCTGGCGTTTACGATCGCGTTGAAGTCTGGGACGAGAAGTCCTGGGGTACATATAAAGCGCAGATTGCTAAAGACGCTGATGCAATGGCTGAGAAACTCGGAGAGAGTGGTGTGTTCTAGTTTGCAATGAATCAACACGTTCACATTCCTGTTCTTTTTCAAGAAGTGCTTGACGCCCTTCATCTTAAATCTGGGATGACGGCGCTTGATGCTACATTTGGTGGTGGTGGTCACGCACGAAAGATATCTGAGATCATTGGCGCTTCAGGGAAGCTTATTACTCTGGATGCGGACGCCGAAGCTTTTCGTCGTACAGATGTACGGTCATTTGCTTCACCAGTGATACCCGTCGTCGGAAACTTTCGTGACCTCGATACCATTCTCAACGAACATCAAGTGACAACGCTCAATGCAGCATTGTTTGATCTTGGACTCTCTTCGTTCACACTAGAAACGTCGGGGCGTGGCTTCTCATTCCAAAATGACGAGCCGCTTATCATGACATTTAGTGAAGATGCTCATGGCGTCACTGCCGAAACGGTCGTGAATGATTGGAGCGAAGAAACTCTCACAGACATCATCTATGGTTTTGGTGACGAGCGTGCGTCTAGAAGAATTGCTCGTGCGATTGTCAAAGCGCGTACCCATGATCGCATAACAACGACAGCAAAACTTGCTGAAATTGTGAGTTCGGTTGTGCGCCCAGGCCCAAAGGGTAGGCACCCTGCGACTCGGACATTTCAAGCGATTCGTATGGCAGTCAACGACGAATTCGGTGCAATTAAAGCCGGTGTGAAAAGTGCCGTAGAGCATCTTGCTCCAGGAGCGCGAATTGCAATCATCAGTTTTCATAGTGGCGAAGACCGTATTGTGAAAACGTTGTTTCGATCATTGTCTCAAGATGGCAAGTTGTCATTAATCACAAAAAAACCGATTGTTCCTTCGGTGAATGAGCAAAAAGGAAATCCTCGTTCGCGTAGCGCAAAACTTCGTGTGGCAGAAAGAGCCACAGATATTTATACAGAAGTATGAAAGTCACTGTTCATCTACAAAAAAGTCCACGTGTTATTTACATCCCAGTTCGGGCGTCTTCGCGTGCTGCAGCACAAGACCGACAGCAACGCAAAAAATAGTATGACCTTCTCTATTCCAACTTTTTCATCACCACGTTTTGCTCGGTCTCTCCCGATACCACTTTCAATGTGTCTGCTTCTTCTGTGTGCATGCGCCGCACTTTTTTCATACGGATATTCACTGCGCACCACAATTCATTATGCTGTTGAGCGAGAAAATATGATGGAGAGTATTGCACGTACACGTGCGTCCATCACTTCACTAGATAAAGAATATGTGGAACTCACAAAAGATCTGTCTCTGGAACGAGCACAGGCACTTGGCTTTCATGAAGTTGGAGAATCGTTGTACATTGCTGTCGCACCTGCTCCCGCAACTGTAGGTCGAGCACGATAATTCTATGACGGCGGCCACGACACATGGGCGCCTAAGAATCATCTTCGGAGGTATTGCCCTCATTGGGGTTATTTTCTTTGGTCGCCTCTATTCGATCCAGATCACGCATGGAGCAGACTATCGTGATGATGCAGAGAAACAGTATGTCGCAAGTGTCCCTGATATTTATAATCGTGGCTCTATCTACTTTGAGGGAAAAGATGGAGAGAAGGTCTCTGCGGCAACATTAGAAACCGGTTACGTGCTTGCGATCAATCCAAAACTCATTATCAACAAAGATGATGCTTTTCGAGTTCTTTCGGGGGCAATTGCTCTTGACCGAGATGACTTTATGGCAAAAGCAAGTAAGAAGAATGACCCTTATGAAGAGGTTGCCCGTCGTGTTCCTGAAGAGGTGAAGGATAAGATCATGGCTCTTGAGATTCCTGGCGTTCAAACATTTCGAGAGCGATGGAGAGTCTATCCTAGCGGATCGCTTGCATCTCAAGTGATTGGAATGGTGGGATATCAAGATGGAACACTGAGTGGTCGGTATGGTATTGAACGTGCGTACAACGATACACTTTCACGTAATGGCGAGGGGCTTTATGTAAATTTCTTTGCTGATATGTTTCTTAACCTCAGTACGACACTTGCAACAGATGAGCCAAAGACAAAAGAAGGAGATGTGGTGCTCACGATCGAACCAAAAGTACAAGCAGAACTAGAAGCGTTGCTCAAGGAAACTCAAAAAAAATGGCATGCAGAAAGTGCTGGAGGTATTGTGATGGATCCCCGAGATGGAAAGATCTTAGCCATGGGCGCTCTTCCTGATTTTGATCCAAATCATATTAAGGATATTGATTCTGTGAAGGTTCTTGCGAATCCACTTGTCGAAGGCGTGTATGAGATGGGGTCAACGATTAAGCCGTTAACCATTGCAGCTGGACTCGATGCCGGGGCAATTACTCCTCATACGACGTACAACGATCTTGGGGTGATGACACTCGACAAGAAAACATTCTCAAACTTTGACGGGAAGGGTCGAGGGCCGAATACCCCCGTTCAAGAAATTCTTTCGCAGTCTCTGAATACTGGTGTCGCTTGGGTGACACAACGTATGGGCAACGGAACTCTCAGGCAATATTTTCGAGAAAAGTACCATCTCGGTGATGAAACAGGGATTGATCTTCCGAACGAAGTCGCGGGGCTCATGGACAATCTTGAATCTCGTCGAGATATTGAGTATGCAACCGCATCCTTCGGCCAAGGAATCGCGATGAGTCCCATCAATGTTGTCACCGCACTTGCATCACTTGGAAATGGGGGGAAGCTTGTGAATCCATACGTTGTCAGTCGTATTGAGTATACGGATGGGGGAGAGCGTGTGACAGTCCCCAATCCGCCACAAGAAATTCTCAAGCCACAAACGAGCGATGATATCACTCGCATGCTTGTGACTGTGGTCGACAAGGCTCTTCGTGGTGGGACAGCAAAAATGGAAGACTATAGTATTGCCGCAAAAACAGGAACAGCTCAGATGGCTAGACCTCACGAGCTTGGTGGAGGATATTATGATGATCGATACATGCACACCTTCTTTGGGTATTACCCAGCGTATGACCCCCAATTCATCGTGTTTATGTACCTGACATATCCAAAAGAGGTAAAATATGCTTCGGAGACACTCACGACACCATTTATGACACTCGCAAAGTTTCTCCTCCAGTATTACAACATTCCCCCCGACCGTGGTCCCAATGTTGTGACACTCTCACATCGGTAAAAAAGCGACAAGGTATGAAGACATTTCTTAAACAATGGATCACCCGAATACTGGTATGGGAGGCAAGACGAGCGCTCAGCATGCATAATCCTCGGATAGTGATGATTGCCGGGAGTGTGGGAAAGACATCGACCAAAGACGCCATTGCTGCCGTGCTTTCAAAAAAATATTCAGTCAGAAAGAGTGATAAAAGTTTTAATAGTGATATTGGTGTCCCGCTTGCGATCCTGGGGCTCGAAAATGCGTGGGGAAATCCATTCATATGGGCAGTAAATCTCATTCGTGGTGCACGTGCTGTTTTTGCAAAAGAGTTTCCAAAAATCCTCGTACTTGAAATTGGCGCAGATCACCCAGGAGACATCAAACAGATTCTTCAATGGATAAAACCTCACCTCAGTGTGGTGACGAGTTTTCCAGATACGCCTGTCCATGTGGAGTTCTTCTCGTCGAGGGAAGCACTATGGGAAGAGGATGCAGAGATCATTCGTGCTCTTCCAAAGGATGGCGTTGTGGTCACAAACGCAGACGATCGCAATATTGGACAATATCTCACCCGTGTATCCAATCCAATACTCACATATGGGATGCACGAAGCATGTGATGTCCGTGGAACTTCAGTCCGTGCGTATAGTGACCATGGGGTTGTGCGAGGGATGGAAATGGATGTGGTCTATCGTAGTGAGAGAAAAACCATACGCATTCCAGGCATCCTTGGAGACCATCTCATGTATGCGCTTCTTGCTGGTATTTCTGTGGGGATCGCTGAAGGTGTTACATACGAAGACTGCATCTCTGGTGTGTCTGAAAGCGAACGACCAAAGGGGCGCATGCGCATTTACGAAGGGCTAAACCACACGACACTTATTGATGACACGTACAATGCGTCGCCTGTTGCTGTCGAAGCAGCGCTCAAGACCGTGGAGCATCTTCCTGTGGTTGGACGACGGATCGTGGTACTAGGAGACATGCGAGAACTTGGTGGGTATTCTGTGACTGAACATCGCAAAGCAGGACTCCTCGCCGGGAATGTTGCTGATATTGTCATCGGTGTAGGTGAGAGCGCCAAAGATCTTGTCGAAAGCGCAAAGGGGAGAAAGGCAAGTGTCGTTGAGTGGTACGCACATGCATCAGAAGCGGGAAAGAGAGTGAAGGATCTTCTAGAAAAGGGTGATATTGTCTTGGTCAAAGGGTCTCAGGGTGTGCGGATGGAGAAATGTGCGATTGAACTTCTTGCAAACCCAGAGGACGCAGCGTATCTCCCTCGGCAGGAGAGAGCGTGGCAGAGGCGGTAGGAAGAAAAAAATAACCCCCTGGTGTGTATACACCAGGGGGCACAGAGCTTCAAGGGCTTTTGAAAAAGCACCTTACATGCTCGCCGCGCTTCGCGAGCGGCTTGGAGATGTTTTTGTGGTCGCTCCCAAGCGTCAGGAGGACCTTCAGTGTTTCCTTGCTGCAGAGCTCGGGATGCGTTCGGAGCAGGCTCCCTAGTGCCGGTGAGAGATTCAGTATCATCTGAGTCTCTCGCGGCTTCTGCAGCCTGAGTAACTCTCGAAGCGCTTGTGGGTAAATCCCCACATACGCCCGTGCTGTCCGTAGGCGATTGCCGAGCTCGGTCCCAGCAGGGACATCTATGGCACAGAGATGCTTCCCCGAAGATCGAGCTAGCATCTTCATGAGTGCTGCACCGTAGTGTCTTGTGATGTTGTGCGTCTCGCTGAGAACGTTTTGTGTGTACGTCTCGACGATGCACGGTGCGTCACTGTCACCACGTGCGACCTTTTGGAATCTCTCTATGCCCTGAGGTGTCCAATTGGCCATCTCGGGAACATAGACATCCGCATCCAGGTAGAATTCCTCGACCCAGTTGGCATCCTCGGCACTCCCGTGTGTGGAGAATGCAAGGATAAGTTCAACCTTGGGAGCAAGAATTTTTTGTCTATTAAAGTACTCGCTCAAGGGCTGCGTGAGCGAACCCTGAGGGAGGCCACCATACAACACATTGTTTAGAGCCATTAGACCTCCGAATTTATTCTGTATATATTATATATGAAAAAATAGTTTTGTCAACTTTCGATAGGAATACATTCAATTTGCTGATACAAACAGATTATATATGCATATTATGGAAGTATGTGTCATTGATCATCTCGTATCTTAGTTTTGAGTTCAGGATTTCCTCGTGGTACTGTTGAGGGTATATGACATGGCTCACACAACTTTTTGTTCGAATAAGAAATGGCTTTTATGGCCCTGCTGCATATGCTGATGCAGCACAGCAGATATTTCCTAAAGGGATTTCTTATGCATTCAGCATAGGACTTATTGGTGCGATCACTGTGGTGATATTGCTTATACCTGTCGTTGTTCGTGTGGCAAAGATCGATATCACACAAGCTGCTGTCGAGAAGGTATATCCAGGAGACCTTGAGATCGTGATTAAAAACGGGGTTGCAACCACGAGTGCGGCGCAGCCATACTTCCTAGCATTACAAGATGTCTTTCCTGGGGCCGAGATACCACCTTCGCCAAATACCACCGAACCAAAGCATCTCCTCGCTATCGACACCACGCACTCGCTGACGCTCGAAGAAGTTCGTGCGATGGATTCCTTTGCGGTGCTTGGTGAAAAAACAATCTATTTCAAAAAGAACGATGCGGAGATTCGCTCCTATAGCTTGGCAGAGATAAAGGAGCTCACGATCAATAAGAGTGAAGCAACACGCCTTGCAATGAAGGTTCTGCCTATCCTTCGTACGATGATGTACTTTCTTCCTGTGGTTGCCTTCGTGTTCATTCTCCTGTTTTCTGCGGTTGGGCACATCATGCTCGGATTCATTGCTGCATTTATTGTGAAGTTCGTGACAGGCATTCGTGGATATACACTTCAGTATGAGCAGGCATTTGTTGTTGCACTCTTTGCAATGATCCCCATTGCTGTTCTTGGTGCCATTACTGACATCCTTGGGCTCCGTGGGTCAGGACTTCTCAACCTCGCCATATTCATTGCGCTCTTAATTATTAATTTCCCACAAGGCGCCCATAAAGAGGAAGTGCCACAATCACACATATCATGATGAATCCAAAATACCGTTCCGTTATTCTTTTCCTTTGTGTATTAGTTTTCGCCGTTGGGCTGGTGGTGAACTATGTTCACAAAGAAAGTATTTCAGGGTTGGTAAAGTACTTCAATGCACACGGGCTTCATGCGACGGAATACACGGCACCCATGAACGAGACTGAGAAAAATGCAGTGAAAGCGGCCAATGATTTTGTCAAAGACTTGCAGCAGGCTTCCGGAGCATCTCCGGTAAACGTGATTGATAAACAGTCGATTCTTATCGGAGGAATTGTTGTGCAAATTACCCAATATCAGAATCCTGATGATGCAAAGAAATATTTTACTAATTTGGTAAGCGCCCAAGAGCGGAGAAAAGAAAGAGCCCTAGCATCAAATACCCCGTATGACTACGACGAAGTTGATTTTATGCTGAACGGTCAATTTTTAGGACGTATTGATCACTACGAAGTCCGGATGGAAGAGGGGAGACCCGGAATCATAAAGACGGTATTGAAACTCGACCCCGCAGCAATTGCAAACATTAAATCTGTTTTCGAGGCATACTGATGGCTAGAGCCAATGACGGAGTTCTCTTTCGAAGTATAGAGATTATTTTCGTAGTATCTTTTCTAAAGGCTTCCCCTTGGCGAGTTCGTCGACGAGTTTGTCGAGGTAACGAACGTTCTTCATGAAGGGGTCTTTGATTTCTTCGACTCGGACTCCACAGACAGTACCAGTGATGAGTGTTCGCTTCGGATTCATCTTTGGAGCGTTTTTGAAGAATGTCTCAAAGTCGGTTCCTTTATCGAGCTGCGCCTCGAGTCCTTTTTGTGTGTAGCCAGTGAGCCAGCGGACGATAGTGTCGAGTTCTTCCTTGGTGCGTGACTTTCGCTCTACCTTTTGAAGGTACATTGGGTAGACTTTCGCTACGGCCATTGTTGCTATGCGGTTGCTATTCTTGGGGGACATGGGGGGATTATAGCAGGGGTAAGTGCATGGTACGATAAAGTCATATGAATAAAATTCCTAAGAACACGATCTGTCTCTGGTATGAGAAGGACGCAGAGTCCGCTGCCACGTTCTATGCGTCGGTGTTCCCTGATAGCGCAGTGGGTGCCATCCAGCATGCTCCATCGGATTTTCCGGACGGGAAGAAGGGCGATGTCTGTGGGATCCCGTGCATCGCGATAAATGGCGGGCCTGCGTTCAAGCAGAGCGAGGCATTCTCGTTCCAGATCGCGACGGACACTCAGGAAGAGACGGACAAGTATTGGAATGCGATCGTCGGGAACGGAGGCGCAGAGAGTCAGTGCGGATGGTGCAAGGACAAGTGGGGCCTCAATTGGCAGATCACTCCACGAGTGCTCACCGAAGCGATGGCGAAAGGGGGAGCCGAGGCCAAGCGCGCTTTCGATGCGATGATGGGGATGCGGAAGATTGATGTGGCTCGGATTGAGGCGGCTATAAGAAGTTAGGACGGGGGAGGGGGGAGAGACATTAGTTTTGAGTCACAATAATTTCCTCGCAGTCGTCATACAAACAGTGAATCGGTCCTTACAGGACCAGTACCCGTTTCCCATTTCCTCACGATAAGAATCGCTCAAAAATAAGGGAGAACGGCTTCGATTCCCTGTAGGGTCTACAAAAACACAATTGGCAGGCGTTTCCGCCTGCCTCATTGTTTTTGTGACCCTACAGGGAATCGAACCCTGCTTCCATCCTTGAGAAGGATGTGTCCTAGCCGATAGACGATAGGGCCAAGTAGACATGAGAATACCTGAAATAGTGCGATATTTCAATATCAGAGACGTATAAGACTGTGTCAACATGGGCAACCTGAAAAAACAGCACCTAGAGAGAATCTCTAGGTGCGTGTCTTCAATGATCGGAATTTCCTTCTTCAAGAATTTTTTTTATGATCCATACTTTGAATACAGATTCAGGAACAAGGGCCTCGTCATGATTGTGGCAGTACCGAACGTACTGATTATCAAGTTCAAACGTTGAAAAGAACTCAGTGAATGGCAAGGCGTAGTTGTACCAGTATCTCTCTCGCTCCATGATACTCAGAAAGTTTTTTCGAGCGTGAACATCAGCAGGAGTTGCTGATGCAAAGAAATATTGGCTTTCCTTTTCGTACTTTTGGATGTACTCTGCCAAATTTTCTGGAGTGAGAGAAAAGTGTGAATGAAAGGCTTCTCTCATGGCTTGTGGCTTCACTTCCATTTCTCTCGAAATGAATATTTCAGCCATGGTTCTATGTGCCTCAATCGGGATCCACAGGTTCCATTTCGAAATCTCGCGGTATTCCTCTTGAGGTATGCGAGCAATATCTTCAATCATCTGTAGGTGGAGCAGTCGAAGCTCCAACAGATTTAAGGTCTTTTTCTTCTTGAGCTTCTTTCTCGCTTCCTTTACAAAACCGTCAGTTACTAGGCTGCCGGCAAAAAAGAGAAAAAAACTTTTCGAAAAAGTATCCATACCCTCCCACTCTGCACTTTGGAGGAAATCGATGATTTTCTTGATGAGTGGGAAAATTCGTGCTTTCTCTGCTTCTGTGAGTGATGTGTGCTTCACTACGAGCTCCGTTATTGCGTTTTCTATTTATGGTGCTGTGTCTATTGCGAAATATATCTTAAAAAAATAATTTGTCAAACTGCACATAATAGTTGCATCAGCTGAGGAAAAGAGGGAAAATACGAATACTTACCATAACCCATATATACAGAATCCTATGGCAGATCAAAAGAAAGAAGGGGGCGTCGCAGTGGAAGAGGGAAAGGGATTTTCGACGTCACTTATTGTTATCATTGTCCTCCTTATCGCCGGAGGAGCGTATTTAATGCGTGGAAAGCCAGCATCAGCGCCAATCGAAGTTGAGGTTGAGACACCAACGACGACAGCCCCTGTTGTTTCAACAGAGAATCCCGTTGTTGCTGAGCGTGTCGCCAAAGTTCTCGCAACAGGGCTCGGGATTGCGCCTGAACTCGTGAAAGTTGAATCAGTTACCGAGAAAGAGTGGAGCGATAGCTGTCTTGGACTCGGAAAGGCAGAGGAATCATGTCTTCAGGCTATGACCCCAGGATATGAAGCCAAACTTTCTGCACAGGGAGTGACATACACTTATCGTACTGATAAGGCAGTAAACATCATCCGCATTGATCGCAATGCGACCAAATAATATCTGCTCATAAACAAACGCATACCATATGGAACTCCTAAATGAAGTGAAGCGTGTAACAGGGTGGAAGACGCTCTTTGAGCACCAGGGATTCTTCATTCTCTTGGCGGCAATCTCGTCAACACTGATTTTGTGGTTCTATCCTGGCATGGACCGTATTCTCGATGGATACCTTCCTCAGACTGTACGTGCTGCCTCAGTCATACGAGCTGTAGAGCCACTCTCGGTGTCAGTATCAGAAGTTGTCGTTTATCCTCAAGAAGAACTCTCTTCTGACGAGACGCTCCCACTCTAAGAAATCGTGTTCTCGTGCGTGTTCACACAAAAGGTCCCACATGGGGCCTTTTGTGTTAGAGTGTCCACGTATCATGGAATCAAAAAATTTTTGGAAAAGACTTCCAGCACCCATTATTACCGTAGCCCCTATGGCTGATGTGACGGATGAAGTATTCCGTGCAATGATCGCCAAGTATTCTCGTCACAAGCGAAAAGATGGTTCCATGGGAGGGCCCGATGTCATGTGGACGGAGTTTGTTTCCGCAGATGGCCTCTGTAGTCCTGGGCGCGACATCCTTCTTCGAGACCTCAAGTTCAACGACGACGAGCGACCAATCGTTGCTCAGTTTTTTACCTCGAAGCCAGAGCACATGGAACGTGTGGCGGGGCTTGCCGCTGATCTTGGATTTGATGGCATCGATATCAACATGGGCTGTCCAGACAAGTCTATCGAGAAGCAGGGCGCCGGAGCCGCGATGATGACAACACCAGATCTTGCCGTTGAGGTGATTCTTGCAGCAAAGAAGGGAGGCAAGGGGCTTCCTGTATCGGTAAAGACTCGCGTGGGGTGGAACAAAGTCGAGATCGATGCATGGCTGCCTCGCGTCTTGTCCGCTGAGCCTGCAGCAGTCACCATCCATGCTCGAACCCGCAAAGAACTTTCTCTCGTCCCCGCACGATGGGAACACGTGAGACGTGCCGTAGAGATTCGTGATGCGAGCGGGTCACAAGCACGCATCCTTGGCAATGGAGATGTAAAAAGTCTTCAGGAAGCAGAACTCAAAGCCAAGGACACTGGAGCAGATGGTGTGATGATTGGGCGTGGAATTTTTGGGAATCCGTGGTTCTTCAATCCCGAAATGAGCGCAGAGCACATTCCCCTTGAAGAAAAACTCCGTGTCATGGTCGAGCACACACACCTCTACGAAGAACGCCTTGGCGACATCAAAAGTTTTTCAATCATGAAAAAACATTTTAAAGCGTATGTGCATGGATTTGATGGTGCAAAAGAGCTGCGTGTTGAGCTCATGGAACAACACGATGCCCATGGTGTTGAGAAGGTTGTTCATGCGTGGCTCTCCTCGAATACAAAAAAATAAAATGTCCTCACCAAAATAGTGAGGACGGTTGGAGCGAATGCTCAAGAAAGACAGGCAGCGCCTAGGGTCGCTTGCTCGGGGAGGGGAGGTGGGATGAAAGAAGAGGACTTTCATCGCCACAACCTAGGCGCCGCCTGCCGAAGGAGTGTATCTTACTGAAAGAATATGTCAACAAAAACACTGATCTACGCTATACTTAGACCATGGAAACACTCATGAAAGCAGATATATTCTTTTTTGTAACAACCATTGCTGTTGTTGCCGTCACGGTGTGTCTTGTCTATGCGGCATATTATGTGATCCGTATTTTGAGAAATGTAGAAGAAATTTCAGAAGAAGTAAAAGCCGAGAGCCAGCTCGTCCGCGAAGATATAAGCGACCTTCGTTCGAATATCCGTGAGGAGGGGATGAAGGTGAAGCATTTTGCAAACTTTTTTTCTCAGGTGTCTGGGAAGCGAAATTCTCGTGCGAAAAAAGAGAAATCAGAGTAAACTACAATATATCTTTGGGCGATATTAGGAGTCATTTATTTTATCTATGGCAAAGAAATTAGGAACAGGAGCAAAGGTTGGAATCGGAGCAGGAGTTGCAGCAGCAGCACTCGGGGCAGCGGGAGCATTTTTCATTGCTTCAAAGAATGCAAAGAGCCATCGTGCGAAGGCTCGAAAGCTATTTGAGAAGGCAAAGGCAGATGTTGTGCGCGAAGCAAAGAAAGTAAAAAAAATCTCTCAGGCTGATTATGAGCGTATCGTCTCCGGAGTAATGAAGGGTTATGCGGCTCTGAAAGAAGAGCGTCCAGAAGAACTCATGCATGTTGCGAATGAACTGAAGTCTGGGTGGAAGTCACTTGAAAAGAAAGCAGGGAAGTCGCTTCCAAAAGCAAAAGCAGCTGTAAAGAAAGCCGTAAAGAAAGTTGCTCCCAAAAAGGCTGCTGCAAAGAAGCGCGCCTAATACCATGACGGGGTGCGGGGGAAACTGCGCATGCGCTAAGCGCGCAATGCTGGCGAAGGTAGGCTGCGATGAGACAAAGAAGAGACTCGGGATGTCCGAGGCGGGGAAGGTCTGTCCATGCGGGAAACCGATCAGGCTTTGTTGTAAGACAACAGGAAAGTCTTGCCAGGAAAATACTTGACAACGGCATAATCTCAAGCATAATAATCAGCTGACCTCGTCCTTTACCAACTGCCCGTAGGGAGCAAGTCGATGCATACCAGTACGCTGACTCTCGGAGAACTTCACACCGAGCGCCTTCGACTTCTGAATATCCTGAGAACTGCCGAGAAGGTTTCTGAGCTCGAATCTCAAGATCTCGAATCCGTGAACATCGTCCTCGAAACGCTAGTGCTCGCTATCGAGCATCGCGATTCTGTTCGGGGACTTCTGCCGTCTCTCTATCGAGCGTGTGTCGGTCTACACAACACAACGCTAGCGCACATTTCAGAACAGACAAACACACGTTTGTCTGCCTGACTTTCCAACACCACCGAGCCCAAGGATATCCTTGTGCTCGGTGTTTTGTTTTCGCTCTGGTGTTCCGGTATACTGATGGGCACCATGTCGACCCAAAAAGAGCATACAGTTCTCTATCGAAAATACCGCCCCAAGACTTTTGCTGATGTCGTTGGGCAAGACCATGTTGTCGACACACTCTCCCGCGCCATTAAAGATAAGAAAACAGCACATGCGTATCTTTTTTTTGGCCCACGCGGAACGGGGAAGACTTCTATAGCACGTATTTTTGCGGCAGAGCTTGGCGCGAAGCCTACAGACATCATCGAGATTGATGCCGCATCTAATACTGGCGTTGATGATATCCGAGAGCTCCGAGACACCGTCGGGTCCATGCCCTTCGAGTCCCCGGTGAAGGTGTATATCATCGACGAAGTGCACATGCTCAGCAAGAGTGCTTTTAACGCACTTCTCAAGACTCTCGAGGAGCCCCCGGCACACGTGGTCTTCATTCTTGCAACCACAGAGAAAGAAAAAGTCCCAGAGACGGTGCTTTCACGGTGCCAGACATTCACATTCAAAATGCCGTCAAAAGACGTGCTCAAAAAGTTTGTGATTGACGTTGCAAAGAAAGAAGGAAAGAAACTCGATGCTCCGAGCGCTGAGCTCATTGCCCAGTTTGGCGACGGGTCTTTCCGCGACTCTCTCGTCCACCTGCAGCAGGTACTGACTTCAGCGGGGGAGAATGCTATTGATGTCAAAGAGGTTGCGCGTCTCATCGGCGCTCCCGCATTCGAACTCGTCAACGATTTTATTTCCGCCCTTGCCGAAGGGAGTGCTCAAAAAGGGATTCTCGCACTCCAAAGCGCGCTTGCCCAACACACGGACATGAAAGTATATTTGCGACTCGTCCTCGAACGATTGCGTGCGATTCTGTATCTTCGCTACGCTCCAGAGACCAAAAAGACGCTTGAAGAAGAATATACCCCTGACGATCTTGGATTACTTGATGGGTATGCTAATGATACATCTAAGCGCATCAATTCACACACACTTTCGACATTTCTTGATGCGTATAATCGCATGGGCTATGCAGTCATCCCTTCGCTTCCGATAGAAATTGCTCTCATTGACGTGATACAGCGAGAAGCAGGAAAGAAGTAATGTACTCCTTGTCGTACACATAAAAAGCCTCCATCATGATGATGGAGGCCTGGAATGGATGAAGTGCGCGATGTGGAGCGCTCTTC
>CAYPEZ010000011.1:22544-23275 GCA_964409985.1 uncultured Candidatus Saccharibacteria bacterium | reverse complement strand
GCGAGCACTACCGCCTGTATCAAGATAGACCGTCAACGTATCTCCTGGATTAAAGATAACGTTTGAGATCGTATACAAACCTGTTCCTAATTCACAATACGTACTATATGATCCGAGTCCCTGCACCTTTAAGCGCACATTGGGGGTAGAGCCATCACATATAGATGAGCCCATTGGCGTCACACCTGAATCAGCATAGACAACACCAGAAATAAACACGTTTGCAGCAGAGTCATCCCAAATAAGCATTCCAGGATCTCCTCCGGGATCATTATCAAAATATTCTCCACCGAGATTCCCGTTGATCGTCGTTGATGCCAGGTGTGCGCTGAATCTCCACGCAGATGTTGAAGACCCTGTTGCGGTCACGTTGTATGCGCTGATTGCCGTCGTTGTTGCGAAACGGTTTCTGAAGAAAATTTTCAATGGGTTCGCATCAATAGCAGACGCGGCAACAGTCATTCCTGTCCCACCGTTTTGCGCTACCTCAAAGTCACCGTCGGAAAGGTTGTGAATTGTAGGAGATCCACTAATATCAAGTCCACGACTATCACTATTTCGGATTTGGAAATACTGCGCAGTCGTCGATCCTCCTGAAATTCTTAGCGCATACGAACCACCACCACCTTGGCGACCAATAGACGTCGATGCAGTCGCTGATCCATAGGCTTCCCATCCTCCTGCGGTCAATGCAAAAGATGCATTCGACGCAAATCTCACTGTTGCCTGTC
>CAYPEZ010000011.1:0-22534 GCA_964409985.1 uncultured Candidatus Saccharibacteria bacterium | reverse complement strand
GAGGCACCCAAAGAGTCGTACCATCAAAGTCTGTGAGGTAGCTCCAATATTCTGTTCCACTTGATCGAACGTAGTCTCCCCAAATATAGAGATCACCATTTACGGCAGCATGATTTTGAGAATACAGCGACCCAGTTCCAAGCGTCGTAACTTGCGTTGAACTTGAATTCCACATCTTCACATCCGTCGCTGTTCCTATACGCAACAACTCATACACATCACCCGAATCAGACTTGGTATTGAGTGTATATGCTGTCCCTGAATTGAGGTGCAGCACTGTTCCTGACCATGTGGTTGATGCGCCACCGACATTATTGGTAAACGTACCGTCTACCTCAAGGGTTGTCCCTGAACTCTGTGTAAAACTGTTGGCTTGTGTCAGCGAGAACGAGCCAGTTGTCGTTGCGTTCGAAAGCATGGTCCATCCACCCTGAGAACTATTCAATATCACTGAGCCAAACGACGAAGATGAAGCATAGATAGTTCTTCCGGTCCCAGCAGCATTAAATGTCACTGTTCCTGATGAGTGAGTATACGTCCCATAATTTGCCCACGATCCACCAACGCTGAACGTTCCTGAATTAGACCCAATGAATGTTGTCGAAGTCCCAATAGTGAGATTCCCTGTTACCACAAGCGTAGGATCATTTGTGTTTGCGGTCACGGTGACAGGGTTAACTCCATCTCCAATAACAAGATCGTCTGCGACAGAACAATTACCGCTAAGCATGGTATATGTGGGTGAGCCGCTTCCCGCAGGACGAAGCTCAAGTCGGTAATAAGACAATGCACGAATATTTTGCGCAGTGGTTGAAGCGTATCTAAATGTACTTGTCTGTGCCGACAGTGACCCCGAGACGGTGATGGGTGTTCCCGCCCCAAGGAGAATCCACCGTGAATTTGAAGCTTCAAGTGTATGTGAAGAGGATATGGTGAGAACATTTTGGGTAGTGATTGTCGATGAACCAGTCTTTGTTGTTGTCGCAACGGTCACACCATTACCAAATGTAAGGTTATAGAAACTCCAGTCGGTATTTCCACCGAAGTTTGCCGTTCCCTGTACAGTGACAGTTCCTCCAGTCATTGCAAATGCCCCAGCACCAGAGATTCCTCCACTTTGGACAGTAATATTTCCTGTTCCAGATAGTGTTCCCGCATTTACTGCCAAAGCATTTTGCAGCGTATATGTTCCTGAGAACGCCCAGCCACCGCCCGTGCCACTTGCGGTTAGTGTTGAGAACGTAATTGATGGAACCGCAGAGATAATTTTTCCTGTATTTGTTGCTGTCAAAAGGAAGGAGGACCCGCCCGCAGTGAACGTCGATCCAGAATCAAATGACATCCCACCCCCGATGGTGTGTGTCTCTCCGCTTGCGCCAGTAAACACAGCATTATTATCCAAATGGAATTTCCCATCATAGCTATTTGTTGACCCAGACTCTAATGTAATGCTTCCTCCTGGTGCAAACGTCTTCCCTGACCATACCCACAACTCAGTATCACTACGGACCACAAGTGAGTTTGGTCCTGACGTCGAAACGGTATACGGGAGGTCTGGTTCATCATTAAAGTCCCACGCATTCATGTCAGCAATGGTCATCGGACTCACATCTTCGTGACGAAGAATGACTCGATTTTGATAGATATTTATCCCGGTCAGATCTGTCGTGACAGACTTTGTAATCACTGCTCCGCGTGGACCACCTTCTGAATCAAGATATATGGTAAAGGTGAGATCGCCGCTGAATGTCACACCAGTAACAGTAAATGTTCCTGTTGCTGTTCCACTTGAGCATGGCGCGGTAAAATCCCCCCCATTTTCGACCTTCACTCGAACCACCGTTGTCGTATCATCACAAACCGGGGCACCCATTGGAGTCACTCCAGCATCTGAATATACTGTTCCAGAAATATTGACGACATAATTTGAATCGTCCCAACGGATATATCCTGGATTTCCTCCTGGATCATTATCGAATGCTTCTCCTCCAAGATTTCCATAATGATTTCTGAATCTGATACTTGATGTTGCTGTGCCGAGCGCAGTGACGTTATAACCAGTAATTGCTGTTGTCGTTGCGAATCGTATGAGACTTGGTTGGAGTGACTGATTCTTATTGATAGTTGTCGAGCTCATGGTAATCGTTGTCCCCCCACTGACTGCAAGCTCGAAGTCACCATTGTCCATTGTGGTAATCGTTGTTGTCGCGAGAAGCTGGAGCCCTTGTGTGTTGAGATTTCTGAATGCGTAGTAGCTTGCGTTCCATGTTCCATTACTGAGCACCACGCCATACGTTCCACTTCCTTGATTGGTCACGGTGGTTGATGCTGTCGACACACCAAGCATTTGCAGTGTGGTCCCTGAAAATGTTGTCGTCGCACCATTGGCTAACTTCACCGTCACTTGGCGCGATCCCCCTCCAAGTGCCGTCCCATCAAAGTCTGTCGCGTAACTCCAATAGTCAGTTCCACTCGTTCGCGAGTAGTTTCCAAACACATACAGCTCTCCATCGACGGCATTATGATCTTGTGAGTACAACGACCCATTTGTATCCATTTCATAGCTTGTCGATGTTGAATTCCACATTCGCGCCTGCGTTCCACTACCGGTTCTCATGATTCCATACACATCACCGCCTTGTGTTTTCGAATTGAGAGTGTAATTCGTCTGAGAATTAAGCCAAAGTCTAGCCCCCGTCCAAGTTGTCGACGCCCCGCCAACAAGATTTTGAAATGTCCCTCGTGCTTCAAGCGTTGTCCCTGACGTTTGAGTAAATGCTCCAGCATTAAGGAGAGAGAAGTTCCCACTTGTCGTGGCATTCCCTGTGATTGTCCATCCTCCAGTTGCTGAACTAAATTCCAAATTTCCCAACTGAGAATTCCCTGTCGTCACTGAATTTCCAATAGTCGTCGCGATCATTTTTACAGTGCCAGATGCGTGTGTAAATTTATCCGCATTGATAAATGACCCACCAACAGCGAATACCCCCGAAGGAAGTGTTGTGGTTCCAGCATTAATCTGGAATGACCCTGTTGACGTTGCGTTCGTATCTCCCATCGTCCAGGATCCTCCACCAGCAAACAAAAGGTTTGCAAATGAAGATCCATTTGCTCTAACAGTGAAGGATGATGATGTCGCGGTAAATTTCAGTGTGCTTCCGGAGTTTGCGGTGAACGATCCTCCAAGCGCATCAAATCCTCGAGGGATAGCAAACGTTCCTAATGGAAGTGTCACAGTACCCGCAGAGATCAAGACTTGTCCGGTGGTTGTCGCATGAGTATCTTGAAATGCCCAACTCCCTCCACTTCCAGTAAAGAGCAGTTCTGGCCACGTTGATGTTCCTGCCTGAATCTTGTTGCCACTTGCAGTCGAAGTGAATTTCACCGTTGTTCCTCCTGTGAATGATCCACCAGTATTTTGGAATCCACCACCAACTGCCAGTGTTCCTGAAGGAAGCGTGAGTGTTCCGGTTGCAATTGTCACCGTCCCCGTGGTCGTTGCTCCTGTTGTGGTGAAACTCCATGTTGACGTTCCATTGATATACAAATGATTAAACGGTGATGTCCCTGGATTGATTGTTCGAAGTGCACCCGCGCCACCAGCAAATGTTGTTGTCCCAGATCGAGCATTAAAGACATTGTTATTCACCCAGTTTCCAAGCACAGTCAGTCCATAGTTCCCTGTTGTCACATCAAGAGTATCATTTGCGCCAATGGTAATGTCAGTCGCGCGAACAGCAGAACCAAGATTGAGGGTTTTTGAAGAACCATCAACCAAAACAAGTCCGAGATCTTGTTTTGCGGAAGTATTGTCTGTCCACGTCTTTGAAACTGATCCTGCAAATGTTGTGGTCGCACTGCCCTTCGTCCAGAATCCACTTGCGCCAATCGTGAGATTTCCATCCAAAGATATCGCCTGACTCCCCGGGGAAAGAGTCCCGAAGTTTACACTCGTGTCTCCAGATACCACCAGCGGCGATACCAGAGACCATGTCGATGTTCCGCTGGTTTCCCCAAAAGTAATTGCGTTGAATGTCGATGTCCCTGCTCCGGTAGAATCAATTGTTCTCGTTCCACTTGTCGCAGTAAAAATCACGGAACTCGTATTTGCTGTAAAATCGCTATTATTGTCCCAAGAGCCACCAACACGAACGGTATTTCCGTCTGCAGTCAACGTGCTATCAATGCGAAGATTGTATGTATTGATATTCCCACTTGAAGACGAATCCGGTCGATATGTCCCGTAATTCACAA
This sequence comes from uncultured Candidatus Saccharibacteria bacterium, assembly GCA_964409985.1. Lineage (GTDB taxonomy): Bacteria > Patescibacteriota > Minisyncoccia > Phycocordibacterales > UBA6899 > CAYPEZ01. The sequence continues at coordinate 18,280 of CAYPEZ010000011.1, read as the reverse complement.
GGAGGCTTGCGCCACCGCAGCCGGAGACTGCTCCAGCACAAACCGTGAGATCATTCCCAGCGTCAACATCAAAGAAGATATCCTCATCACCAGAAACAGAATTATCGTATTTCGAAAGATTAATATTTGTGAGCGGCGAAGTTGTGCCTGTCGATGAAGCAGAGCCGATGGTCAGATACCGCTCATACAGTGGTATTGCAGACATATTTCCTGGGCCTACATACCTCACAACTGTATTTGCCTCATTCTGATCACCCGCTCCATCAATGAAGAACGTCAGTGTGTTTCCAGGGAAGGCCGTAACGTTTGTGATCGTCCACGTTCCAGCAGAGATTGTCCCGGTCTTCCCCGTTTGAAGCGTCCCGTTGACCGCAACTGCAACGGTTCCACTTGTGACATTACTCGTAAGATCAAATTGCTTAGCTGTTCCGCTGAAATCAACACCCGGTGACCATCGAACTTTCCAATCATTGAGTGTGGGGCAGACCCCGAGAACACAGGTAAGAGTCGCCTTCAGTCGAATTTGATTGTATGTATTTGTGTTCAGATTCAAAATCGAAATCGCGCTTGATGTCGAAGTAAATCCTGTGGAATTTCCCGCAAGATCACTGTCAGGAACGAGAGACCACGTACTCGATGCGTCTAAGTACTGTAATTGAATTTTTATAGTTGAGGAGCCCGTTGTCGTTGCAGAAAATGTGACATCTTTCCACGCAGGAGCAATACCGTCGTCAAAATCAATCGACGGAGAAACTACGGTAGCGCGAGTGGTGGGCAATTTAGGTGCCATCATGAAGATTTCACGGAAAGGTGATGCTGTGTCCGAGAGACTAGTCTCAATTGATGTTGTTGCTGCCCACGAGGCACCGTTCCAATATGTTGTTTCAAGTTTTCGATTAGCATCATCAAAGAAGGCGGTCAGAATAAGATCGTCAGTGGTCCGACGTGTCTGAACAATAAATGAGTCTTCATTTACCCCCACGGGAGCTGCGGGTTGCCACGCACCGTTGTAATACACATAAAATGCGTTTGCGGTTGTTGTGTAGACAGTAAGAATATTCCCATCTCGTCCTGTTGTATTTTCAAAGTCACAGTCAACAGAACGACCAAGCTTTGAATTTCCTGTCGTGGTGTGTTCTACGACAGTGGCAGGAACTCTCCAATAATTTCCGTCCCATCGTAATGTTCCAATGTCTGTATCATTGTCAACATAACAAAGTGCCATATTGTCACTACCTTTGTCCCGCTTGAGTGACATCCATTCTGGATGGCGACCGATTGTCGTTGATGATGCTGTGGACCAAACGCTTCCGTTCCAAAACATCGATCGTAGTTGAAGTGTTGCTGCGGTGCCTGGCGTTGAAGCAACAATAATTGCTTGGTTTCCAGATTCTTCGTACTCAACATCACCACCTTCGTTCCCAGTTTCTTCTTGCTGCCCAAGAGTTGTGGTTGATCCCCATGAATTTCCGTTCCACACAGCAGCAAAGAATTTCCCCGATGATGTTCTTTCCAGAAGAATAATCTCGTCACTCGCTGGGTCACTTGCGAGATTAATCCATTCACATGAGGTTGTTGCCCCTAAGCCGACAGTCGATGTACCTGCTGTCCAAACACTTCCATTCCATATACTGTACATTGCGTCATTTGCACCATTACATGAGACTGCCATACCATCTCCTGAAAGCGTCTCCCATGCGACGTCCATTCCCCTTGCCTCAGAGTTTGAAAGGTTGTTTGTTGTCTCAGTGACATTCCCCCACGATCCCCCTGAATACACTTGGAAATTCGTGTCCTTGTCAGCGCCAACAGTACCAAGAAGATACTCACCTCCGACACCGGACGATTTTAGACTCACCCATTTTGTCTGCGAACTGATCGACTGAGCGGAAAGTTCTGTCCCCCACGACGAACCACTCCACAAGCGGTACCGAGGGGTTTGCACTGTTCCTTCTCCGTACACAATCATTGCCTCCGAAGTATTCGTCGCGACGAGGACAGCGTTAAGTGTTCCAGATGTGTATGCTCCCGTCAGTGAATCTGTATCAAACTGTCCAGAGGTGGTCTGAAACCACGTTGGACTTGTCACCGAAAGATCGACAGTGAAACTTCGTATTCCGGAATAGAAAGAATAGGTATTTGCTCCCCCAGGATCTGTTGCACGTACACGCCACCAATATGTGGTCGATGCAGTAAGTGCGTCAGCAGGCTGAATCGTAAAACGGATAAGCTCACCAGAATTAAACGGGCTGGTGTCCGCTGGAGTGGTGAGATTTTGAAATCCCGCATGTGCGAATGATGTACGTGTAGTCGATGACGTAAAACTTGGACTTGTCGACCACTGAAATTCATACATGAGCGCATCCCCTTGCGGGTCTGTTGTATAGAACTCAAACGATGGTGTGGTCGTTCCCACCGCTTCATTATCAATGAGTTTTGATAAGGTTGGGGTATTGACCACAAAACCCCAGTCAACCGTCCAGTCGAGAAGTCTAGGACCAGAACCTGCAAACCCAAAGAAATCCGCACGAACTCGAATAATGTCGTATGTTGCAGGATTTACTGTAAGTAAACTCACCGGTCCTGAGGTAAATCCAGCCGCATTCCCTGGTAAATCAGCGTCAGGAATATATGCCCACGATCCAGTCGAAGTGTAGTACTCAACTCGAAGCTGAAGAGCTCCACCTGGGTTATTGAAATTCCAACTCAGCTGGTTCCATGCCGTCCCCGTAGCTGCAGAGGCGAATGAGATTGCTGAGGATGTCGTGGTCCCCGTTGTTGATCCATTTGTCAAAGTGACATAGTTATTTGTTGAAGAAGTCGCATTCGTTCCGTAGTGCGTGTCTGTTTGGAACTGTGCAGCTGTCGTCTGGAACCAACGGGTTACCGTAACAGAAGTATCGATAGTGAAACTCTGCGAAGAACTCCACGAACCGTATGTATTTGCTCCAGAAGAGTCGATGGCTCGCACGCGCCACCAATACGTTGTTCCGTTCGTAAGCGCACTGGTGACTTTATAGCTAATGGTATCTCCCGCAGTGAATGGTGCTTTGTTTGTTGGATTTGAAGCATTTGTAAATAATTCAGGATTTGCTGCCGAGGTCACATCAAAAACAGGAGAGCCGAAAGCTGGGTCATCATCGATCACAATCTCATAATCGAGGTCATTTGTTTCTGCATCCGTAGCATCAAATGTAAATGTTGGGCTTGTGGTCGCAGTCGCCTCATTGTCAAACGGAAGGACAAGTATCGCTTGGTCAGGAGCGCTGTTTGTAAGAATTTCGGGATAATTTACATAGGAATCAAGAAGCGAACCATCGCTTTTGACCATGCGGAAGCAGTAGTTAGTATTTGCGGTTGCGGTATTATTTTGGACAACCCAATCCCACTCGCCGTTTCCATTGAGGTCAATCTGTGTCGGCGTTGTAGGAGAAAGACCATCTTCAACATAACTTTCTGCCGCTGTTGACGTCGACAGCAGAACCGACGCAAGCGTCGCTCCATCAGCAACCCCACTGTTGTTATACCCTCGCCACGCTGCTGTTGATGAAGAACTCGAAGCAACATTAAACCAGTTTAGCGCAGAAGCACAGGTTCCTGCAGATGCAGCAGCATACTGAAGTCTCCACTGCCCTGTTCCTACGGTTGTTGTTGAGTTTGCGGAATTGACATTCATTCTGATGCGTACGACATCTGTAGGCTTAAGCACGTCGCTCGTACTGACGATTTTAGTATTTTCTGATAAATCTGATCCTCCAGATGGCCACGGATCGGTTGGGAGGCTTGCGTTTCGATTCACATAAAATTGATAGTCTTCTTGTGTGTATGCACTGATGCCTGATGATCGTTTGGCGAAGATGGTTTCGGTTGTTGGGGGGAGGTTATCTGTCTCACTAAACGAGACTGAGATCTGGTGAAAGTGCGAAGAACTCAACCCTGCAAGTGGTGCGAGTTGGCGAGCATTAATATTATTCGTAGAAGACGATGTTGTTGCCGAAAGCGTGGGTGGCTGGTGCGTAAGCGAACCCCCCGTTCCTCCGTACGTTGTCGACGCTTTCAAATATTTTCCATAAAATGCACCGTTCGAATTTGAAACACTAATCCATCCTGTTGCTGGAGTATCATTCCACATGGCAATAAGTCCATTGGGAGATCCAGTCGCAGTTGAAAGTTTTGCAAGCACAACTTCAAGATATGGAGGATCGTGTGCTACAAGCGACGTGGTTGCATTGACTGTGTGTTGATGGCTTCCATTAGCAGCGGTAATCTGCGTCCCGGTATTACGCTGGCGATAGAGTGTTCCCGAGCTATTATCTGTGGAAGAGCCGATGGTGTGAGCGTGCGTAGAAGATCCCACAATCGTCCCCACGGTTGTTGATCCATAAATAAAATATCCGTCTTGAGGAGCATAGCGGTACCAATTTGTTGGGAGTGAAGAACTTGCTGAATCAAAGATTCCAATTGCTCCAGATGGGAGTGATACTTCTCCAGCGGTATTAGACCGAATAATCCTTAATGTACGTGAGAGTGGAAGAGATGTGGTTGAAGAAATGACTGGATCATAATTGTGAATATGGTCATTCGCGGTAATGACTTGGTTATTTTGAGTATTTTCTGATGCTGGAGTCGCAGCGCTTCCGTTGAGATTAACCGCTGATCCCACTGATGTTGAGCTCGCAACATGTGTGTGGGTGGTAGAACCATATGTTGTTCCATATGTGTCGGATCCTTTTGTGTATCGCATCGAGTAAGGGTCGGCTCCAGCACATGACACACATGTCCATCCAGCGGGTGTCGATGCCCCATCATCCCAAAAGAGCATCATCTGTCCCGCTGCATCAGATGCAATCTGCCATGGTCGTAATTCGGCGTAGACAGAAACATCATCTTTATGCAGCTCAGCGGGGCCAAGATGGAATCGATACGGGCTGAGATTTGGCGCATCAAATGTGTAAGAAAATTCTTGTGTTTCCCCCGCCTTAAGACCGATACTCCACGTCGCAGAAATATGATCGCCCTGATCTTCAAGAAATGCTCCTCCACGCTCTGTAACCACAAAGTCATGTTCGATGCGCTCGACCAACGTTCCCGCAAAATCTTCACGCGCAGTGACGGCAATATTCATACTGTAGAGCGCAAGTGGGTATATACGTGTGGGACCAGTACGACGAATGGTATATGGGAGATTCTCTGTCACCACAAACGTGTCCTGGGTTTCATTGACAAGCACCCCTTCACGATCAAGTTCAACGAGGCGGAGGAGGTATGTTCCCGTTGATGTCGCGTGGTACTGGACAAAGTAGTCAGGAACAGATGTGACATTGTTTCCGCTACAAAATCCAGATGGCGGAAGATCAAGATCGTCTTTTTCTCCATTTGGTCGTGTGATCTGCGCGTGAAGATTTGCATCACAAATAGTATTCCCAGAATTTGTGAGCGCGCCTGCGGTGATTAACACGTCGCTGTCGGGAGCATATTCACCCTGATCGGTATTCACAGCGAGCATGCCCCAATAAAAATCAAATGCGTCTTCAACAAGCTCACCATTATCGTTCATCACCATTTGCAGGCGGTATTTTCCTGGTCGGATCGCTACTGACTTTGGTTTTACTCGAACAACCCATTCGTCCCCTTCTCGACTGACGACTTCAATATCCGCATCAACTTCTCCGTATGCGGAGTGAACGAGGGTAAGTTTTTCAATAGTGAACGGCACCATCCCAAGTGCATCACGAAGCCCTGAAAGAAGTGCTGATGTTTTTGGAAGGAATTTAAAACGAAACTCAGGTATATCTTTTGCGGAAAAGTCTCGCGCAAGAGACAACAGATCATTGACGTGTTTGATATCGTTCCCGTCGCTATCTTTGTCTTGCGGGCGACGATCGTGCGGGAATACTCTCTCGGTTTGCCCCAAGACAACCTGTAATCCTGCGGCTTCTCCTCGAGAAGATACTTCCCCTCCAAGAATCTGAATGCGATTGGGCGCAGTCACGTCATCCTGCTCTACAGTAGAAGTGAGGACAATGACAGGACTCGAGGTTGTCCCTGTGGTTTGAACAATGAGTCCCGCAGGGAATCCTCCATCTGGAGCAACGAGAACCTCCTTCTCAATCCGTGTCTGACCAGAGAGACAATTTCCTGCGCGAACAAGACTGCCGTCCGGCAGACGCACTGCCCAATGTGACTCCTGTTCCAGAGGACAGGCAATAGCGATTTTATTGGTAGCGAACGGAATGATCGTTTCTTTCCCAAAATGCTCTCCAGGAAGAAATGAGAGGAGTCCATCTTCACCTTCTCCTACAACTCCAACAGGATGATCCCCCACTCGGACTTCAACAATGTCACTTGTATCAAATAGTCCACCGCCACACGACACAGAGCGGAATGTTTCCCCTGCGCGTCGTCCATCTTTTGTTTCTGAAACACCAGACGTACACCCAATGGTATATGAAGATCCGTCATGAACCGTCGAGATCAGGAGACGATCACGCATCATCCCCGCAAACATATCTTTCCCCGCTGGCGAAAGTGGCGATGGAGAAGATTCACCTTCTCCACGAATCGCCACAACAAAAGGATCATCTGCGCGAAGCACAACCATACCTGGGGCCAACGTACGTTGGCGAGATGGCTCTCCGGGAATCAGCGTAATCTCTTCACCTGTGGTTGATGCGTCACGAAGATCGGAAACTTGGATACGCACAGGGTCGTTCACAGCAGCAAGAAAGATTTCTCTCCCTTTTGTTGTTTCAGGGACAACAAACATTCTCCCTGCTAACGATAACGGTACAACAACGTGTGACTGGTCACCTCCTGAAATGACACTCGAGATGGGCCCTGTCGCATAGATGATTTCTCCTGAACGCACTCGCTCGATGGTCTCGATCTGTCCTCGATCAACACTCGTCAAGCTCCCATCGCCAATTCGCAAGCGCTCGCCGTCACGAAACGAAGACACATCGACACTAATAGCCCCAACATCATTACCCAGCACGATTGAGCGAGGAGACAATTGCTCTGTGGCTAGTACTCCAAGAAGATCTTCTGATGGTTCTGCATTTGCGTTTCCAAAGTACACAGAGAGACTCGAAGAACTTTGAGGACGGAGTGTTGAGAGCCGAGCCCACAGCTCTGCGTGACGCTTCTCGTAATTCCATTCTGTAAATCCGTAAGGAACCTCTATCCCGGCCTCATCATCAACAAGGCGAACATCGCCAGCATTTGGTTGTACTTCATTCCAAAATGTTTCTTGAGAAGCATCGATTGGGATACGCACCACGACTCCAAGCTCTCCGGTATCTCCTTCTTTGTGGACATACACAGGCAAGCGCTTTGTCCACACAGAATCCCATGAGAAGTTTCCTTTTGCGGATGCCCCTGTATCACCAAATGCAAACAAGGAGAATGCACCCGTCGTATTTTCTGGAAAGCGAATTTTTACTTTAATGTACGTTGTTTCTCTTGGAGCAAGGATGTGGTCGAGGGCAACAGTTCCTTGTCCTTGGTATTCTTCGGGAATTGATGCTTTTGCGTCGTATTGTCCAAACAATGTCGCTATTCCAGAAACATCAGCATAAGGGCGAGTGACGAGTGGGCTCCATCCTGGCTGCACAACTTCTTGTTCTTCTGAGCGAACCACTTCTCCCTCCACGATGCAGTTTGTTTGTGTCTCATTCAGGGCAGTACAGAGACGTTCCTCGTTTGTTGCTGCGCAAGAAAAAATGTCCGAGGAAGATGCATGCTCCCACCCAAGTTCGCAATAATATCCTGTGACACCATACACGGGAGCAGTCCGTGTCACCGTACGTCGTTTGTCCCAAAACGACGCATCAAGAATCTCTGTGGCCTCTGGAAGCGAAAAGAGGGAGAGCGATGGAGAGATATCTTGATCTGTTGTGTTTGTGAGGCTCAGAATATACTCAGCATTTTGAAGACCAACCCCAAGAACTTGGTGCGCTTTCAATGAGATACCTGACGAAACTTCGTCTGGGACCGTCGAGAACACAATCTGCTCCTTTCCGGTATCCAGAATACTCGCACGAGATTCTTGAAGTGATTCGCTATGCCCCTCTAGCTCCGTGACAACATTTGGTGCTTGAGCAAGGTCTATTTGTTCATCTTGCTCAAAACCAACATCAACCCACAACGCATCGAAAAAGATCTTTGCATCTACGGGTTGAGTTTCTGCATCAGGTGAAAATTCAACAAGGACATTCATATCTCCAAGTGACTCCCAAGTAGCAATGTCGGGGAGTGGAAATCGTAGATATCCTCCACGCATCGTATTCGAAATATCTCCAACAAGGAGCATTTCCCCTGCGAGCTTCCACCCTTCACTTGTTTGATAACTCACAGAAAGTCTTCCTGAAGACTTTACCTCGCCACCAAACGAAGCAACCAATGCAGCCTTAGTAAATGTCGTGTGGTCAAGAGCTCCTCCCAATGAAAATCCAGAAAATTGCATTGTGTAACACTCTGTCCCTCGAACCGAGCACCGAGTCCCCGCATCATTGATGCTGGATGTTGTCGTCGCTTCTTGCGCATGTGCAACAGGAAGAAAGATCTTTGAAAGAGGCGTGCTTGTTCCCTCTTCTGGAGGAAGTGGAACTGATTGTTCTTCTGGGACATCTTCGATCATTGTTTCTTCAAGCGTCTGCGTGTTGGAATCCACGGGGACGTCTTCAACAGGAAGAGAGATCACGGGTTCGGAAGAAGTCGCAGAAGAAATGAAAGCAGAGTTGATACTAGAAAAATCAGCTGTCACTGCATCTTCTGGAAGGTCTTGGGTGAGGGCTTTTTCTGGAGAGACCCATCCTTCTGCTTGAACAGAGAGGGGAAAGATGTACGCATGCTGTTCTTTCACTGCAAATACACTCTGGATAAATACTGTGAGTGAAATGAGAGACACGACACCGGCCACCGACAATATTTTTCGGGTTCGTCCACTTGAAAACAGCGTACGCAAAGTAAGACTTGATAGGGTCTTGGGGAACTGAAATTCCATAACAGAAACACCTCACAGTGTGGAACACCTGCGGCGTACTGTTATTGTACAAAGAAAAAAGCCTTAAAATAAGGCTTTTTCATAAATTTTTCTCTTTTTTTAGATTGCGGTTAAGCCATATTCTGAGACATCATTTTATCCACACCTTCCACGCGAAAATTATTCCGAAAATCTATCTTGCAGAATATTTTTAAGAAAAAATGATTCCAAAAAACGAGAAAACTGGTGTATTTTTCGTTACGCAAGGAGCTTGCGAACATCCTCAACTTCTTTGTCGATAAGCTCCTCTGAAATATCGAGGGCCTCTCTCAAACGCTCCTGAACTTCACGATCAGTCGGGGATGGGTTTGGTTTTTGTGCCAGAATAGAAAGCTGTTCATCAAGCTCTTGTCTCAAGACAGAAAAAATTGTTTCGAGTCGCTCACGAATTTCGTCTGCTTCGCGTTTTGCTTTCCATTTATCCCGTTGACCTACTCGTCGTTCGTAAATCATATACCCAACAACAAAGGCAAGCGCAGCAGCAAGAAGAAGCGAAAGAATATACGAACCAGTAAATACTGAGGGCTTCTCTTCATCTTCTCCTGTCTTTGCTTGAACAACCGGAGGACCGAGAACAGACACGCTCCCTGCCGATTCTTGTTTGTTCCCAGCTTTATCATACGCATACACTTTAAAATTTTGCGCACCAGCAGAAAGGCCCGTGAGCATGTATCCGGTAGAAGGAATGTCGGTAGGTTTGAGTTTTTTTGTATCACCACCCTGAAGCACGATTTCATACCGATCGATCCCAGAAAGACTGTCTGTTGCTGAAAAACTTACGATCGCTGCATCTGGTGCAGTCGCATCTGGTGTAGCTGTTACAGAAAAAGGCTCGGGAGGAGTCGTGTCGATGAGAATTCTCCGGTGTGTCGTTCCTCCCCACCCAGCTTCGTTTTTGAGTCGAAGGTGAAACCAGTTTTCTCCTTGCGGCACATTGAGATATTCTTTATCTGAGACAGCGGGTTCGACAGTGGTGTTTGGTGTTGTTGTAGGGTTTTTGTCGAGTTCCATCCTCACAGCAGTGACGTCTATGGCGTTTTCCCAAGTGAGTTCCACGGTCGTAGTGGCATACCATTGATCTGGATTCGCATGAGTCCCGGACAGAATTTCAGGAGCATCTGGTTTTAAGCCTTCTCCTGTACTTGATGGTGGTGGAGGTGGTGGTGCCGACGCTGCGGTTATTGTAAATGTTGACGGGAGTTTATCGCCAAGGACATTTGTCCCTTTTCCATCTGCGGCAAGCACCGTACCATCTTTGAATGAAAGCGTGAGGCTCCCCTCTTTAAGGGGTTTGAAGCTGATAGAGAGCAACTGTTTTTTCCCAGAAATTGGTGAGGTGTTTCCTCCCTCGAAACTAATGGTTCCCGCAGAGTTCGAGAAGGTGGGTTCTACTGCCCAAAGCCCGAACGCTGAACTACTCTTTGAAACAGAGTCGACCATGACAAGACTCGTATCAAATTCGAGTGTGGCATTTGCAGAATTAATTGCGGTACTTCCTGAGTCAACAGAGACATTCACGGTAAACGTCTTCCCCATCGGGAACGATCCCGTCGAGGGAGAAAAAGATAACGTCGCCGTTTGAGCAGACGCCAGAAACGGTGCGATCCAAATCGCAAAGAGTGGAATGGATACTCTGAGGAATCGCGACACCATGAAGGGGGTAGGATTAGGACTCCGCGACCTTTGAGATTTGCATTCGGAATTTATTCGACGCTTGACCTTTCAGAGGAAGGCGGAGAATCAGAACACCGTCTTTTGCTTTTGCTTCTGCTCTCTCGGCATCAACCTCTTCTGGTAAAATAATTTGCCGATAGAACTTCCCCCACTGGCACTCCTCAAGAGAAAATCCAGCTTTATCATCATGGCTCGTATCCTGAGAAAGACCTAAGGCATCGGGGCGGTGCGCCTGTCCTTGGATGGTGATGATGTCGTTGTCCCCTTCAATGGAAACATCGAGATCTTTAATCTCTGCTCCAGAAATTTGAGCAAAGATCACAATCTCTCGATCACTCTGATACACATCGACTGCAAGCTGTGTCACTCCAGATGGAGTAGAAGCATGCGCAGTGTTCTGTGTCGGATGAAGCGAAGCATCATCTTTATCTTCGATGACACCTTTTCCTTTCAGTTTTTGTAAAAAAGAACTCATGAGAAATAAAAATGTTAACGAACACGTAAACTCCTAAAGCGCACAAAAATACCCAGGAATAATCGCAAACGGCTTATGGAAGTATTATACCTAACCAATATTTTTCTGCATAGCAGTACGTGGATAACTCGTGGATAGTAGAGAGTAGAAGATGGGCCGTTGTTATAATAATCTACAAAAGTAGTCTCTGGTAACAAGTAAGTCAGTTATCAGGCAGAATGCAGAAATCGAACTTTATTTTTTGAGAGAAAGAAATGCAGTGAGTTTTTCGAGGGCAATGCGCCTCATGAAGGTCGCGTGTTTCTCTTCGTCGCTCATCTCGGCCCAGGTACATTCATGACCAGCCGGAATAAATATCGGATCCCAACCAAATCCTGCCTCTCCCCTTGGAGTATCAGCAATGCGCCCTTCCCGTTCTGCTGAAAAGATTTGTACTCCATTCTCGTCACAATAAGCAAATTCTACTTCTGCTTTTGCAGTTCGGTCTTCTTGAGGAAGAAGTTTACATATTCCTGAATTCCCCACAGTTTCAAACAGCCATTTGATGAGTGGACCTGGAAAACCATTGAGTGCGTGAAGCGACAGTGAAGTATCTTCAACAAGCACTGGGCTTCCCAGGATCTCAAATGCGCGTCTTGCCTTATCTTCAACCACTTCTCTTAAGGAAAGAGACTGAATCTCAACTAGGTCAAGTTTTTTGTGTTCAACAGGAAGATGAAAATAATCTGAAAGATATTTTGCTTTTCCTGCATTTCCGGTGATAAATGTAAGTTTTTTCATATTTGTTTGGGACATAAACAATCATATCTCGGCTTCTTAATCGAAGGGACAGGAGCAACGTGAGATTTTTGGTACTAAACGAAATCAAGCCAACAAACCGAACGAAGCGGAGAAATGCAATAAATGAGATGGAGAACGAGGCGAAGTGAGAAAAAGCAAGCGAGACGTACTCTTGTACGTTGAAGTGCTTTTTCTTGCTTCAACGAAGTTATCCGCTCATTTTCTGCATTTCTCACCCTGTCCATTGGAAGAGCATAATGGAAAAGTCTTGCAAATTCACATCCCCATCCTGATTAATATCCGCAACCGTATCTCCTGTTTTCCAGTTAAAAAGAAGGATGGAGAAGTCGACGAGATTTACTTTTTTGTCTTTGTTAAGGTCTGCACGTAATCCAAAATCAGGAGTTGGTGATTCTCCAACTCCAACATACGCAAGTGGACTATAGATAGATTGATCATGTGCAGAAATAATGGAGCGAGCTTTCACTTGATACGTTCCGCGAGAAAGACCGCTGGTAGGAAGATTCACCGACCACACACCAGTCGCTGTACTAGTTGCGGTTGCTCGTACGATGTTACTTTCTCCTTTCCCTCCCTGTTTTTCCATGAAAACTTCAACAAGATAATTCGGAATTGACATTCCTTCTACGCGGACCGCTCCTCCGATATCAACTGTTGTTGATGCGACACTGATCGTGGGAGAAAGATAGATTGGCCCAACATAATTTGTTGTATTTGCAATAAGATACATCGTACCCGTGTATGTGCTTGTTTTTCTCCCATTTCCATCAACAGCATACATGCTAAAACTTTGAGGGCCTCGTTCATATCCGTAGCGTGTTGTTGAGAATGCGCCAGATACATCAGAAGCAAATTCAAACTCAACCTTTCCGTCTTTTAGTAACGTAATCGCTCCTATCGGGAAAATATTTCCTCCAAACATGACATCTGCTTTTCCAAGGAAGTTCCCACCTCCGCCACCGCCACCACCTCCGCCACCACTTGGCGTAGGTGGTGGAGGAGGAGGTGTGGGTGTTGATGAAGCCGAACTTGATGCCGTTGTGCCTATGCTAAAAGAAATGAGATAATCGTCGGTATTTGTTGCTGATCCAAGCGCGACCCCACCACAACGGACGTAATATTCATAGCTCGCCCCCTGCACAAGCCCAGTAATAAGTTGCCTGTGAAGAGTATTGTTCGTTTTTGAAAAGAGACTGGCAATTGACTCATATGGAGTTCCAGAGGCTGTCCCATACCGACAAAATGCATATTTATCAGTATTCAAAGAAATCTCTAGTGCGAGAGTGGACGCGGGTAGTGCCCCTGAAGGAAGCCCGTTGGATCGTGTAGGAGGCACAACATCAGTAGTATCTCCTGGTCCCGCTTGAACTGGCTGAACGATGGCATACATCATCGAACCATAATCAATATCGGTGTTCCCGGGCGTTCGAGTCAATACTCGAATACGGTAGGATCCTTGAACGCTCGGGTTTTGAAGGTGGTCATCTCCTGTTCCTCCGTTGGTCGCATTACTCCCGATTTCGATTTCCATGAATTCTCCTGCTGCAATTCCGGTTGTCGAGTTGAGTGTGATAAGAATTTGACTCACTCCCCCAACACCCCCAGAAACAATCGCAATACCGTCTGTAACCGCATCTGCAGATGCTCCAATCGTCCTATCGACAAATGGTCCTGTGGATGAAGCACCGACAGCAAAATCAATATCCGTAAAATCAAGTCCGGCTGGGATATTCAGTGCTCCGTCGTCATGGTAAAGCAAGATCGTCCCTGAGGGTGGTATGGCATTTACAGCACCAAAACGAATACGGTGTGTGCTTGTCGCACTAGGAACTGACCAAGAAATTTGATCAGAAAGCGCAGACAAAAAAGATGCCTCCGCGATAAATGGGATGAAACTCAAACAGAGAAAAAAGAGCGCAGCGACAGCACGTAACATCCCTTTCATTCTACCCTAAAAAGAGAGGTGTTTTCTTACCTTATGTACACGCCTTATTTCACACAACGAAATCCAACGCCAACACCAACGAAAGAGGTTTCGACAGTAGCATTCACAGCATACAAACCAACCTTGTCTCCCAACCCCCAAAAACCACCGCGGAACATCCCTCGCACACCTGTCTTTTCTACCCAAAAATAATCGCCGTTAAAACTCGGGTCGGAATCAGCACTGGTTCCCGCGGGGACACCAGACTGGTCTACGCTTGTCACGTAACCCTGATCAGGAAGCGTTCGGTCATGGTAAGAACCGTCTGAAATACTTTCATCTACCCACTCCCACACATTTCCAACCATATCAGATGCTCCTGCAGATGACACACATTGAGAAAATGTTCCTGTGTTTTCTGGACTTGTTTTCCCTACTGCATCGATATTGCATACAGGTTTCCCATCGGCACGCCCATCGGGTGTTCCGAGCGCCGCACGATACCACTCTAGTGCAGACGGGAGTCGCTTCCCCGCACGCGCACACATTGTTGCAGCTTCATGAAGAGCAATATTGGTCCATGGTTTCTTCCCAGCTGCTGAGGTTGGCTTACATTCGGGCCACGAAACATTCTCTCGGGTTTCTTGCTCATTTGTTGGGTTCGCATGAGGACAAGACTTCCCAGTTGTATTCTCATATCGATCCACACACAGGACCCCTTCTGGGGTATTTACCGCAATCATGTCAGGTGGGCACAGGCTTCCCCCTTTTTCAGATGATTTCCCTATCGCAGAAAGGAGAGAGTCCTTTCCTGTTTTGATTTCATCGGTCGCAAAAATAACAAGCGCGGCAAGAATGCCAGCCAAAGCCAAAACAAATGCTTGGCGCACCAGGGTCATTACTCACTATCCTACTCTGGTTTGTCTATGATAATCAAGGTAATAGTTCACAATGACGAGAGCAAGGAGGACGATCGTAAACCCAAAAAGATATGCATACACCATACGCATGCGATCTTTCTGACGGCTATCGAGCTCTGACAAGAGCGATTGCTCTCTTGCTGAGAGAGCCTGTGCGCGTGCGTCAAGTTGTTGTTCTTTTTCTGTTAGCTGTCGAGCAAGACTGTTGAATTCATTATCAGGAATTGAAGCAGAGATGCCAATGACATTTCCAAGCAACGCAACATTATGTCGCGCTCCAGTAAAGATATCTCCTCCGGCAAGGAAAATAACCGAGAACACCCAGAGCATGGTGACATATCCCAAGATCACTGACCGCACGTGTGGATGTTGTGTTTTTCCCTTATGCGCCATGGTGATATTTCATGACGGAATCATTCCTCTCATCTAAAAGAAAAGGAAAAGAGCTCCGAGCATAATAACAACAGAGAGAAGGAGTGCGATGGTGACCGCTGAAAGTCGTGACATCCCTGGAGCAGAAGCTGACCCACCTCGAGGAGAATAAGCCGAGAGTTCTCGCAAACGCTTTGCAACATAGACTCTCATCAAAATCCACGTCAACAGAATAAAGAAGATCAGGAAGATCGCGACAGGAATAATAATATTTGTTGGTAGGATCCAGAATCTGGTGATAACAGGAGTGGTATTTTGTTTTCCCTCTTCTCCATACGCAAGAACAAGTGTTGCAGTGTACCGCCCAAAGTGCAGATCGGTACTCTCCCACTCAACCTCGAATGGTCGTGTCACACCAGGAAAAACAGCAGCAGCAGCATCATTCATTCGAACAGTATCCACCCGCTTTCCAAACATATTCACAATATCAACAGGTCCCCGTGGACGAACAATGACGTTCCCAGGGTTCTCGACTTTCGTTTGGAACAATACAGGGGTCTTCCCGTACACCATTTTATCGGTATGAAAATCTCGAACCTGCGCTTCTTCCCTGATCTCCCCTGAGACACGAAGAGAGAGGAGCATCGCTACTTGATACCCGACTCCAGTACCAGAGTTCTGGATTTCTGGGGGGTTTTGGGTGAAAATAATTCCACCATAGTGCCCTCCTGGACTTACCTCTGACGGAACCGTCACCTTAAATGGCACGCGTCGAGTTTCTCCCGGAGCAAGATCAAAAGATGTCATTGAAAAAGTTACCCATTTTGAAACATCATAGGGAGTTTTCTCGCCTTCTCCGGCAAATTTTGGCTGGCCGTCATCAGTAACACTACTAATGTCTCGCACCGAGAGATAGAGTGTTTGGGGCTCAGAACTAAAATTTGTTACATCGACTGTTCGTTCAATGTTTTGTCCGGGGTCAATACGCTCTTCGATAAGCGAAGGCTGAACCTTGATGCTCACTTTTGCCTGACCAAAAGCAACTGTTGGGACAAGTATCGCAAACACAAGCGCAGCGAGAACGGCACGGGGAGTAAATGAAGAAAGAGTCATAGAGATAGTAACGCGTGGGAAGACGCAAGTGGCCAATAAAGAGACCTAACAATATGGTATCACGTATGACCTTCACCACAAGCCTGTCATCCCCAACAACAAACACACCATGGAACTTCCATGGTGTGTTTGTTGTTGTTTGGCTCCTACTGAACGAGATAGGATTCCTTCTTCTTGGCTAGAAGGTTGGAGTACACACGTAGATGAGTTCGTTCGTATAGTCATTACCAGCTTCTTGAAGTGCTGATACTTGAATTTTCAACCCCACGCGAGTTCTTCCGATATTTGCCGTTGTCCCATCTGAAGGACCATTGTGCGAGAACACTTCACGTGTTGTGGTTGCGAAGTTTCCTGCATAGAGGGCAACTCCGAACTCATCACTGTTAAGGTCTGCATCTTCTGAAGTAATACCGTAGTGTCCATACGTATTCTCTGTACCGAGTGTTGCTAGAGGCGCGGTCCATGCTGTAGGCGATGAATTTCCGTTTCCATCTTTGAACACATCAATATCAGCTCCTGTTGACGAGAGAAGATTCTGATTCTGAATCACTGTCACCACGAATCCATTGCGAGCATTCGTTGTGACTGAAAGATCCTGTGCAAGAACTCTTGCTGATCCTGAGGCAAGTACGCCGAATGGCATAAGCGTTGCTGTTGTCGTAGTAGCTGTTGTGGTTGCGTCACCATTAAGTGATGACCCCGCTGCGACACCAGTAATTGTGAATGTGAGTGTCGTATCTACAGCTGCAGTAACTGTGACGTGGTTGATAATGGCCACACGTGTATCTCCAGAATCTGTTGTTCCCCAGGTTACACGAATGATGTATGAAGCCTCACCTGCTGGGTTCTCAATATGAGAGTTCCCAAAAGTAATGGTTTTTACACCCGTTGGAACAGTATCACCAGCGCACACAGTGAAGGTGACTTTTTCGCTTGGAGCTGTACTGTCGATGGTTGGATATGCCTCATCTGTGCCACCACCACACGCACCAACGTTTGCAACAACAGTAAACCCTGATGCTGAGATGTCTCCTGCGACAAGGTTGGTGAGATCGAATCCATCAGTTTCAGGATCAAACTCAACAATAATCGTCTGACCTGCGGTCACCGTTGTTGATGCTTGAAAATTAATCACATGATTCGTGCTCACAGAAGGACCAGAATCAGTGATTGTATCTTTTAATATTCCAAGATTTGCTGCGTGAGCAACTGGAAAGAGAGAGAACGGAAGCCCTAAAGACCAGATGAGTGTCGCAACTGCGACGATTGCCACAACCGGCTTCTGACGAGCGATCTGCCAGAGCGGATATGCGTAAGCTTTCATAACGTTAGGAGATATTCCCTAAAGAACTTAATAAAGAGCACAAAAGCCACGACGATGGTTGTGGGAACCAGAAACTTCCGTTTCTAACTTCGTCCTTAGGTGCCAAACAGAATTGCCAAGACACCTCACATAATTATACAGAACTGTTGATTTCTTTGTATAAAAGCACTGTGGATAAGTCGGATAACACGGAAAATTGGTAGCACTTCTTGTGAGAAACTTGAGGAATTTCTGTGGGTTTTATGTGGAAAAACAAAAAATCACCTTATTTTAAGCCGCATTTTCAGGCCCCACCATTCGATCACTCTACAACACTTACACCGCTCTGGTTTTGATCTGGTTTAACAATTTCAGCATGGAAATCTCGTGTTGGAGTAAGAACACTCGAAAAATAGATGAAGAGTCCGTAGCCAAGAAGAAGGAAAATACACAGTCCTAGAAACATGTACCGATATCTCCACACATACTCACCGGCTCCCATCGGCCTCTCCCCTCGCTCAAGCGCTCTTTTTGTCCCAATGCGCCCAAAATCTTGGACACTTTTTTGGATTGGCGCACTCATAACACGAACACTTGTTGTGACACGTTCTGGAGGTAAACCAAAACGTCTTCTCTCGAGATCTAATGCTTGATG
>CAYPEZ010000010.1:0-23714 GCA_964409985.1 uncultured Candidatus Saccharibacteria bacterium | reverse complement strand
GAATATGTCCGTGAGCAACCATCTGGCGTGACTGAACTCGAGAGTTCGCAAGTCCGAGGCGAAAGACAATGTTATCGAGGCGATGCTCAAGTCGCTGGAAGAGGCGGTCAACGGGATTTCCCCCTTTGACGCTCATGGCTTCTTCGACATAGCGCGCAAACTGCTTCTCACGAAGCCCGTAGACGTTGCGTACCTTTTGCTTCTCACGCATCTGCATCCCGTATTCAGTGACAGTGGAGCGGTGCTTACGCTCTGAAAGCGGCTTTCCTGGTGGGGTTGGCTTCTTCTCAAATGTACACTTTGGGGTAAAGCATTTTGCTCCCTTCAAAAAGAGTTTTTCTCCTGCACGGCGACAAATTTTACACTTTGGATCAGACATATTGGAATTATCGTAGATGATTAGACACGGCGCTCTTTCTTAGGACGAGGACCATTATGAGGAACAGGTGTGCGGTCTTTGATTGACTGAACTTCAATTCCGCGAGATGCAAATGCGCGAATGGCAGACTCACGTCCACTTCCTACTCCGCGAACAATGACATCGACAGACTTGAGGCCAACTTGTTCTCCTTTTTCTGCAAGGTGCTCACCAACCTTTGCTGCTGCGAATGGGGTACCTTTCTTTGCGCCAGAGAAGCCAAGAGCTCCAGATGATGAGGCAAAAGCAAGATTCCCTTGTGCGTCGGTCAAAGAAACAATGGTATTGTTGTACGTCGACTGAATATGGAGGATTCCATGAGCAATACGCTTCTTGGAAACCTTGGAGAGTGAGCGTGTTTTCAGCCCTTGATCGACTGAACCTCCCTGCTTCTTAACGATACGTTTCTTTCCCATAGTAGTAATAAATTTCGGATTACTTCAAATCAACCTTACGACGACCTGAACCCATCGTGCGACGAACGTTCCCGCGAACCGTACGTGAGTTTGTACGCGTACGCTGCCCGCGAACAGGCAGACCACGAGAATGACGCATTCCACGATAGCTCTTGATGTCCTTGAGACGCTTGATATTCTGAGCGATCTCTCGTCGAAGATCTCCTTCAACACGCATCCCCTCAACAATCTTTCGAATCTTATTTTCCTCGTCTGGAGTTAGATCCTTTGGTTTCGCTGTCCACTTCACACCAACCTGGGTCAAAATCTCACGACTCTTTGCGCGGCCGATGCCATAAAAAAGCATGAGACCTACCTCAAGTTGTTTTTGTTCTGGGACATTAATACCTAAAATACGCATGGATGTAAAAAATTAACCTTGACGCTGTTTATGACGGACATTCTTGCAGATAATATACACATACCCTCTTCGACGGACGGTCTTACATGATTCGCACTTTTTCTTGATGGATGCTCGGACACGCATGTGGGGTATTTGAATACGACAAAAAAAGAAACCCTTCGGGGCAAGCCCCTTAATGTGGTTTCAGTGGCCTATTATACACATTTATAAACGTTTGACAATCCTTTGCTTCCCCCCGTATGGGTTTGGCTCAAGTTCAACCCTATCTCCGACGAGAACCTTGATTCGATGCATACGCATTTTTCCAGAAAGATACCCGATGATAACTTCCCCATCACTATCTTTTTCTACTCGAAAAAGTGTATTTGGGAGTGCCTCAGTCACTGTCCCTAACATTGGTTTTTGGCCAGAGTGAGACTGCGGATTGTGTGCTGGTTGATCAATTCCCATGAAATAGTATTCTGCCTTGTGTTTAAGGATTATTAAGGAAGAGAATAGAGGAAATTTCTTCTTACGTCAAGACTACTGAGCTGCCGTTGACACATCTACGCCTTTCACAACCACAAGAATACGCTCTTTATTTCCTGGGAATTTTCCTCTCCACCACGCTGGACGAAATTCTACTTCTGCTTCATTGATTGATGGTATTTTTGCCAACACCTCAGCAAAGACAGAGCGCTTCTTCCCGAGAAGATCAGCCACAAGCTCTTCCGCATTTACATTCCAAACAATTGTTGAATCACCTGACACGGTGATATGGAGCTCATTTTCAAGCCACGCACTCTCATCCTTTGGCACAATCGCAATCTTCAGGAGATCAAGATCTGGAACC
Source organism: uncultured Candidatus Saccharibacteria bacterium (assembly GCA_964409985.1). Classification (GTDB taxonomy): domain Bacteria; phylum Patescibacteriota; class Minisyncoccia; order Phycocordibacterales; family UBA6899; genus CAYPEZ01. Next base: position 21,645 of record CAYPEZ010000010.1, on the reverse strand, counting down.
GACACAGGGGATCCGTCGTAATTCGGCACTGCGTCTTTCGCAAGAGCAGACGCAAGGAGTGCCCGAGGGAACATCACTGCCTGTAAGGTGGAAACCTCCTCGAGTCGCACGGCCTGTTCATTCCCTTCAACGTCTGTTCTGGAGAGTGGTTTTGTGACGATGAACATTCCTTCGTCAAAAAGAACAAACTCTTCTGGAACAGCATTACGTGCTTCTGTTCTGAGACGATTCGAAAGATTTTTTTCTATTTCCTCTCGCGCTGTTGCCAAATCTGCATCAGCGACAACGCGCATTTCCCCCGCAAATCCTCCTGTCATCGGCGTTTTAGAACGTGCGTAAAATTTATTGTATCGAGGATCTCCCTTAAAGCCTGGGACAGTAAAGTCAGTCAGGGGGATGTTGTATTCTGCTCCTGGCTCATCAGCATAGACTGTCACTTCGATACTTCCCGGAACCTTCTTCCCTCCAACCGTCGCAACACCAGGAACGACAATTGATTCTGAAATGCGGTAGATCTTTCCATTCGCGGCTTGGAAACGCGTATTTTTGATCAAGCGCTGACTTGAAGCGCTATATTCATTGTAAACAACAATTTTCCCAGACGACTTTGTGTTCACATTCTTTGTTTCTGTCGCAAGGACATCCTTCGTCTCTGTCGCGGTAACTGAAAAAACACTAAAAGAGAGGCCTGTTGCTGCATCTTTGCCCGCAGTAAGGTGACTATTGAGGACAACACGCTCACTCTTCGGTGTCACAATAATTTTTGCTCTAAAAAAGACTGTCAGTGACAATGCGACATACGCAAGCACACAGACTACCGCAAGCGCTGGCAGAGCGTGACGACGAATAACCTGGAAAAGTCCTTTTGAGTCTGTTTCTACAGAGAGCGGAGTGCGTTCTTTTGGTTTGCGATCAAGGAATGAAGTATTTCGCACTTCATCTCTTGTAGGAATGCGTGAAATAAATGGCGGCGGTTCAGCAATGGCGCGCGTCTCTTCTCGAGTCTCTCTGTCGAAAAGTTCATGATGAATACGCGGTGCAGGCGCTGTCTGAGGCTCTTCTGGCTGAGAGTCTTGTGGCGGATAAGCACGCATCACCTTTGGGGGTGGCGTCTCTTCTGGTCGATCTGGTGGAATAATGTCTTCAATGAGCCGAATCATAGATGTAGTGGTGGTTTATGTTCTCCGAGAGATTTCTTTGCGTATATAGCCGGGAGAGCAATGAAAGGATCGCGAAAGGCCGGCTCCGGAATAGCAACATGCTCTAGGAACATAGTACTCCCTAAAAACTTAACTGTGAATTCCCCCTCTTGGATAGTGAAGGTTGAAAACCGAGCTTCAAGGATACGTTCTTTGTACCAAGGGGCGATATCCTCATCGCTAGTATAGAACACAAGAGGTGGAATTGGAAAATCTTCAGCGAACTTCGACAGCCCATCCTCAAAGAACGAGAGCCATTCTTTCTTTGCGCCATCAATTAATTCACCAACCTTTCCGGCATGATCACTTGAAATCGCATCAGCAAGAAAAAGAGCGAGATCGCTTTGAGCAACTTCGGATGGAGCTTTTTTCCCATGCATGATTGCTCGGATGAGCATATGCTTTCCAATAGGAAACGAGAGGGATTCTGTGAGCACCCCTTCTTTCACCAGAGAGACATCAGTAAGCTCTCCTGAAATATCCAAAAAGAGAAACGATGGCTCGAGTGGATAGAGGTCTCGGATCGTATTGTAGACAATATATGAAAATGAATTGAGGTGCACTCGACGTGTATTCCAGGATTTTTCAATAGCTTCCTGGATCGAAGTAAAAATTTTAGGGGGAATCATTGAAAGATACAGCGCAATGCGTAGTTCATCTGCTTTCTGGCCGTACGGGTTCTTTGTCTCATACCCATTCAGTCGCATCTGGATATTTTTTGCCTCCATGATTTCAGGAAGAGCATCGTCAACTCGAGAAGATGAAAATAATTTTGAGCTCCGAAACGCAGCAACCTCACGCTGAATAAGTTCCTCGACAAGCTTTTCAGTCACCACAAATGGGGTTTTGTCCGGGGCATGCCGAACAAGTCTTGTCTGGGAGGCATACCAGGGCGATGCAAGGACACAAAAGGCATGGTCAATTGCGACCTCTCCTCCTGCTTTTTTCATAGCAGTAAACACATTTTGGAGTGTGTCTTGCATGGACATGAAAAACCTTTGGAAATTGAGTTCCTTTTGAAACGGAATATCGATGCGAGTCGTGAATACCACCTGAGGAAGTTTCCCTTCTTCAAGAAGAACAAACGCACCCCCAACGGAGGCGCTTCCGATGTCAAAGACAGCGATAAAATTCTGTCCTTCCTTCTTTTTGCCAAACAACCCTGTCACCTAAACAGTATATCAGGAACTGTAAAGGTTCTCATGTGGAGAATCACTACTTATCTCAACGTAAAGACTTGGCCATCCTCGTCTATTGAGATTATGCGTGATGGTGAACCTTTCTTTTCTCCCCCATCTTGATAAAAACTCACACTGTCTCCGAAATATTCCTTGGCTTCAGTGATCGTTTCTGCGGGAGGGAGTCCTTCTGGATTTGCACTAGGGGCCACGAGAGGGCCTGTTGCCGCAAGGAAATCAAGGAGTTCATCATTATCAGGGAGACGAAAAGCGATAGTCCCCTGTCCTCGAGAGAGGTAGTCGAACGTCTCATCGATAGTTGGGAGCACAATAGACACAGCACCGGGCCAGTATTCTTCAAGCTGATTTCGTAGTTGATCACTCACGACAACACCAAAACGCTCAAGATCATCAATTTCAGAAATTAGTACAATCAACGGTTTTTCAGGATTGCGTTTTTTTATTTCGTAGATTTTTTCGACAGTTTCAGGAATAAGCGCTGAGCCTACAAGCCCGTACAATGTATCTGTCGGGAGAATGCCGATTGCTCCAGAGTGAATTTGATCAACAACATCGTCAGTGTCCATATGCTAGACAAGGACCGCCTTAATACGTCTGACACCCTGTGAACACGCTTCTTCTTTTTGAATCTTGAATACACCAAGCTCGGATGTGTTTTTCACATGTGGCCCTCCACAAAATTCAAGAGAAAATTTATCTGTGCCTTCGCCAATCTGATAGACACGCACCTTGTCTCCATATTTCTCCTCAAAGAGCCCAATAGCTCCAAGTTTCTCTGTCTCTTGGAACGGAAGATCTCTAAACGTCACTGGAAGTGCTTTCTGTATTTGCTCGTTCACAAGATCCTCCACTTTTTTCTTTTCTTCGTCGGTCATCTTTGTTCCATGAGCAAAATCAAAACGGAGACGCTCAGGGGTAATGTTGGACCCCTTCTGGAGTGCGGTCGGACCCAACACAGTGCGAAGTGCCTGATGAAGAAGATGTGTTGCGGTATGATATTTGACGCTCATTTCAGAGTGATCGGCGAGACCACCTTTGAACTTTTGCTCCGACCCCTGGCGAGAAACCTCTTGATGCTTCTGCATTTCCATTTCGTACCCCTTTTCGTCCACAGAAAGTCCTCGCTCCTTCGCCAGCTCTTTGGTGACCTCAAATGGAAATCCGTGCGTTTGATACAGATCGAACGCTTCTTTTCCTGTAATCTCATCGCCAGTACGTTTTTCAAATTGCTTGAGACCTTCTGAAAGCGTCTTTTTAAACTTCTCAATCTCCGCAAAGATTGTTTCCATGATATGTTTTTCTTTTTCCTCGAGTGTCGGATAGTGGCCACTGTAGCGGTTGGTCACTATACACACTAGGCCTTTGACTTGAGCGTGTGTCAGATCTTTGCCTTTCACATTCAAAACCAAACGACGAATAAGGCGGCGCAAGATGTAGCCCTGATCAGTATTTGAAGGAAGCACTCCATCCGCAATAAGAAACACACTGGTGCGCAGGTGGTCCGCAATAATACGGGCGCCTCGGGAAGATTCGGAAACACTGCGCGCAGCAAGAACAACAGAGTTCAATAGATCCGTTTCAAAAATATTGTCCTTTCCTTGAACCACCATCGTGACCCGTTCAAGTCCTGAGCCTGTATCGACATTTTTATTCTTTAGCTTCCCGACAACTTTGCCATCCTTTTTTTCATATTCCATGAACACATCGTTCCAAATTTCAACAACCTCCTGCCTATCATCAGCGGCCATATATTCTTCCTTGGTCATCCCATCGGTCAGCTTCCCTGTTACGTCATAAAACATTTCGGTATCAGGACCACACGGTCCAGAATCGCCCGCACTCCACCAATTGGGTTCCTTGCCACTTGGAGCTGTTGTCATGAAATAGATACGCTCTCCTTTTATCTCATTCTTTTCAAAAATAGATTTCCAAATACCATACGCTTCGTCGTCTTTGGGAGCATCCTGATTTCCGCCAAACACAGTGATGTACAATCGTCTGGGATCAAGTCCAAGACCCTCCTCTTGTGAGGTTAAAAACTCGTAGCTCCATTCAATGGCTTCTTTTTTAAAATAGTCTCCGAGAGACCAATTCCCAAGCATTTCAAAAAACGTCGCATGGGTGTTGTCGCCTATTTCATCAATATCAACCGTTCGTACGCATTTTTGACTATCCGCAAGGCGTTTTGAGCCCGAAGGGTGTGTCTCACCAAGAAGATACGGGACCAAGGGCTGCATCCCCGCAGTATTAAAGAGGACTGATGGATCATTTTCTGGAACGAGTGACGCCGAGGGAATAATCTTGTGTCCTCGTTTTTCAAAAAAACGCAAAAAACGGGTTCGAATTTCGTTACCTGAAAGCATGACAAGGATGATACCCGAGGATTTCACTTGGAGCAAACAAAACGACCCGCATGAGCGAGTCGTTTGATACATGAAGGTCTTTGAGATTTTCCTGGCGGAGGAGGCCCCACATCATCGAGGAGTGAGTAGAGAAAACGGAGATGCTCTCCAAAGTCATGATATGTGGGATGTGTTGTCAAAAAGTCTTCCCAAGTATCAATACAACGAAGAACAAGGGCTCTTCCTTGAGTCGAGAGGCCAATGGACACTCCTGGATTTGCTACTCTCCACGCAGTAAGCACATCATCTGCGTCACAAAAGGCAAGCGTCGCACGTAGTGCCCTCTTGGCCTCTTGATATCCTTCTCTTTGCCAAAAGAAGAACGTGACCATAAAGAACACCGTAAATATGTTCAGCCAAAGCATATATCCTCCAAGAACACGTCTATTCTCTATCCTAGAGGACAGTCTTCAGAGAATCAAGAGTTATCGCAAAAGCCCAAAGACCACTGCCATTGCGAAGAGGCTCGCATACGCACAACCAGTATCAATCGCCCAAAGTCCAAGATGTTTTTTATCAAACAGTGCTTGAGAAAATGTAAACGGAAGGACAAATCCTCCCCACAAAATCGTTGCCAAGAGAAGCGTCCCGCTTACCTCAGTAATTCCCATAAGCCCAATCATCATCCAAAATATCCACGATGTGAGGAGGAGTGCGAGGAATCCTCCCACATAACTTTTCCCCATGGATTTTTGATATTGCTTTGCTTCTTCTTTGCTCCCAAATTCAAGTCGTTTCCACGTTGCCCACTGTTTACCGAATCCGAATGGTGAATACCACACAAGTCCAACAATCAAAGCCACCACTGCTGACAACACGATACTCCCAACATGTGCAAGAGTCATACTGTTTTAGCTAGGATCAACACGAGAGCCAATCTCGCGTTTTGGTGCGTCAGCAATATGGTCAATGTTGACGACTTGGATAGAAAGACCATGCTCTTTCGCAAGAGCTAGTGCCGCCTGATCCGCAAAGCGGAGATTTTGCGCCAAGGCTTCTCCCGCAGAAATACGCGTAATGAGTGTTGCGCGTGGGTCCTTGTCAGGATCGGCTGTATAAATACCATCCACACCATTTTTGGCCATAATCAATAAATCTGCATGAATCTCAAGTGCGCGCTGTACCGCCGTAGAATCAGTGGTGAAATACGGAGCCCCAAGCCCAGATGCAAAGATGACGACACGACCTTTTTCCATGTGACGAATCGCGCGCTTTGGCATATACCCCTCACAAATTTGTGGCATAGCAACAGCGGAGGATACACGGGTCGTTACTCCTTGGGTTTCAAAGTAATCTCGGAGAACGAGAGCATTTTGAACCGTCGCAAGCATTCCGATATAGTCAGCAGTTCCTCGTTCGATAGATAGCTCCTTAATGAGCTCTGCACCTCGGAAAAGATTCCCTCCCCCAACCACAAGAGCAATCTGGTGTCCATGGGACTGGAGCGTCTTGATATGACTGACAATGGCGGTGAGTGTCTCCTGGTTGTAATGTTCGGGATCACCACGCAATGCTTCACCGGAAAGTTTAATGACGAGCCTCATGTGGCAATCATAACAAAATTGAATGTAAATTTCTAACGCAGAAACGTCAGAATGTGGAAAGACCGGTGGTCTCCATTACCCACACAAGTACAGACTTCCAAGAAGCTCTATCTCGATAGACTTCTGCTGAGACAGAAGTCTCTCCTTTTGTGTTATTCCAAAGGCGATCAAAATATGCTGATGCATCAGCAATAGGCTTCATGGGAACAGCAGAATCGATTTTCACAGCAGATTCGAGATTATACCCATGAAGATTTCTCCTCGTATAGTTCGCACTACCAACAATAAGTGTAAGGCCACCTTCTTTTGCAGCAATAAGGAGTTTCCCATGACATTGCTCACCATGAGTATTACACCATTTGATTGTCACATTTTGTTGCTTCAAGCTTAATAATTTTTCAGCGGTCTGACGGTTAGGAATTCCGTACTTATTCTTCCCAAATGCCGTCGCGTTAGGATCTAGGAGAATCCGCACCTGTACCCCTCGTGCTACGGCACGTTCAATTGCCTGAATCACGGTTTTATCTGAAAGATAAAACATCGCTATATCTAGACGATCAGTATGCTCACGAAGGTTGTTAATGGTTTCGATCACTGCTTTCTCTATATGTTTCTGTGTCACATATGTCGCCGTTCCGGAAACAGGTGCGACAGTATCGGGAGTAGAAGATGGCGAAGAAAATGGAGGGAGGCCAGCAAAGTGAAAAAGGGCTCTTTCAGAAGAAAGAACAGCTTCACCAAATTCGGTGCTGCGAATTTCTAACGCAGTATTCCAGTTATAACTTGAAGCAGTGTGTGGATTGAGTGAACCAATGATCGTCGTATAACTTTTTCTCCCTTTCGAGAGCGTGTCAACAACAAGAATTTTTCGGTGATTTGCTTTAAAGTTCAGTAAGTCTGCATATGTTCGCAATGTGACTTTTCCGCCCTCAGCATCAAGTGGATTCGGTAACCACCCATACTGCGTACTGTTCCCAAGCCACTGAAAGAACATGCGGTAGATTGTGCTCCACAATAGATTTGAATCACGAAGCTTCTCAAGAGGGGTTTCGTAGACAAGGACTCCGCCCCGTTCCATCTCATCAAGATCAATATTCTCCACTCCGCCGTATCCTCGGTTGATGGGGTCTGTAAGAAAAATGACTTGTGTCGAAGATGACATTGATTTTTTTCCAACAAGAGCATTCCGAAGGACATTTGTTTGATCACGAAATACCGTTGAATCCTTGCCGTGGAACTCGTTGAACAAAAACATATCTGCGTAGATAAACGAATGTGCTCCCTTTAAAACTTCGAGGATGCGCGGGAAAATATTTTCTTCGACTCGCACAGCACCACTTTCTCCCTGATACGTTGTATCAGCAAGAAAACTCACCATCTGTGCATTAATAGGAATAGCGACTGGAGACTCATCAAGTTCGATGGGAGCAGGTCGAACCAGTAAAAAAGAAAATACGCCAACATAGATGACGAGAAACGCCCGAAACACTTTGCCAAAAAAGTACGCCATGGTGTCCTACCCTATTAAGTATACAGAGGAGAACACGCTAGAGCGAGAGTCCTTTGAGATAAGCCGAAAATGCTGGCCCAATATCCTCACGTTCAAGCGCATACGAAATCATTGCGCGCAAATAATTGAGCGGGTCTCCAGTGGTAAGCCATTGCCCATCCTCAACAGGGACGACACGGAACTGATTCCCTTTTCCGACATAACTCTTAATCGCGTCGGTTATCCATAACTCATTGCTCTTTCCAAGAGGAGTCGAGCGAAGCTCTGAGACAATTTCTGGAGTGAGAATCATTCGACCAAATTGTGCAAGACGAGAAGGTGTCTCGGTGCGCTTAGGCTTTTCGACTACATCGAGCATGTCTTGGGTTCCCGGAATTAGTTTTACGATACCGTATTTTTCGACCTGATCGAGTGGAACTTCTTGGACTCCAATCACCGGAGCCCCATGCTCTTCGTAATCGCGAATAAGACGTTTTGTGAATGGAACCTTTGTTTGTACAAGATCATCTCCCCACGCAAAAACGAACGGCTCATCTTCCACAATACTTGCTGCAGACAACACAGGGGTCCCATTCCCATATGGACCTTTTTGTCTTACATAAATAAAGTTTGCCATCATTGAGAGCTCTCGGATTTGTTCTGCAACGTGTTTCTTCCCTGACTTCATCAGTGATTCCTCAAGCTCGAGGGAACGATCGAAATGGTCTTCGAGAGCTTTCTTGTCCCATTTGGTCACAAGAATGATATCCGTGATACCCGAGAGTACCATTTCCTCGACAACATATTGAATGATCGGCTTATCAACAATAGGAAGCATTTCTTTAGGCAACGCTTTTGTTGCGGGGAGAAAACGCGTACCACTTCCGGCAACAGCAATAACTGCTTTCCGAATTTTCCTAGTCTTGAAGCTCATGGTGACGATGTGAGTGTTTTGCGTGAGCATCCTCAAGATCTTCTCCTTGGCGAATGAATCGTGATTCAATGTACCAGAGGAACGTAAAAATGATTAGTGTGATAATGGTCACCGCAACAGCAAGAGAAAACATCCCAAGACCTGAGGCCATCCCAATACCTGCTACCACCCACAATCCTGCGGCAGTAGTGAGACCCGTCACAACGTGACGCTGCACAAATATTACTCCTGCTCCAAGGAATCCGATGCCAACAAGAATTTGTGACGCAACTCGAAGCGGATCAAACTGGAAGAGCTGAACATAACGAAAAGCAAACGTTGTTGAAATAAGTGTAAAAAGCGCAGAACCGACTGCAACTAATGCGTATGTACGCATTCCTGCTGTCTTTCCGATGTGAGACCGTTGGGCGCCAACAAATGCGCCGAGCACCATACTCACCACCAGACGCACGACCATCTCTGTCGTTGAGACTGTTAAAGGATCCATATAAGGACCATTATACAAAGGAATCACTAAAAGTTATGCACACCATAGAGAAACTTTCTCGACACAGTCAAAAAAATCCTCGACGTGAGTGAGAAAAACCCTATGGAGTACAGAGTGCCTGACCTTCTTCGAGAATTTCGTTGATATGTTTTTCTGATACTCCCAATGACTTCAAGAGATCAACACGAGAAAGAATGTCTTTACAAAGAACAGCACCTTGATCAAGGAGTGCGCGCTTATGTTCTGGGGCAAGCGTTGTAAGGCACGTGACAGGATGCACGCGTGATCCTTGAATGAGATCCTGGAGTGTGTGGCTTTTTGGATGATTCCATCCGGTCATCATCAGCCCCGCACATTTCCCATATGCGACAGCATTACTGGTAAAACTCGTGTTTGTAATAAGCCAAGACCGATGGTATCGCTCATCACCCTGAGCTTCTTGCGCAGCGATAATATCTCGCATACGTGCGTCCACATACAGAGCGACTTTCACGTCTGTCTTAGTCCCATTTTGGTTGTGATATTTTGCTTCAATGAGAATACGCTCCCCTTCCTTTTCTGCAACGACGTCGACTTCGTGTTCCACACACTTTCCTCTCACAATGACACCAACCTGGGTTTTATACCCTTGTGTTTCCAATATTCGTGCAATAAAACGCTCGAATGGAAAACCACTTGGACCAAGCTCCATAATCGCTCGCTTAAGACTGTATTGCGCAGCTGCGGGACGATATTCTTTTCGCAAAATATTGAAGGCATGAGCATAAATGTCATCAGTTTTCATTCCTTCACGCAAATCCCCAGAGACATGTCGTAAAATGTCTTGAGATAGAGTTTCTGGGGCTCCTGCAGCGAACAAAGAACGAAGGAGTTTTTCTTCATCAAACGGTTCTGTTGTTCCATCTTCTTTAACAATATCAATCATAGTGTAGTTCTTATCAGCGAATATTTGGCATGCTCACTTCAGAATCAATCATTGTTCCCGCAGCACTTCCCCATGCAACAGAGCGAATTTTTGACGGGACTTCTTCTCCATTTAAAAGGAATGTTACTGGCGTATGCTCAGGAGATTCTACAATCACAAGAAATGGAAATCGAGTCTTGATTTTTGTACACGTCTTTTCTGTTTCAATCACATCTTCAACCTGAAATGAAATGATGTTGTGATTATCTTTATATTCCCCTGATTGCTTTACCCGAAAACATGAATGAGGAAGAATGAACGTTCCGGTGTATTGATGAACCCCGTCTTTCCATGCATGCGCCGCGGCAATATTGTTATTTGAACTTAATGATTGCGCTGGAGAATGAGAGGAGGGTAGAAAAATTCCTGTTTGGAACATTGCCAGAGCAAAGAGAACAAAAATCACTGTTAGGATAGCAATGCGAACTCCCATAGATATCTACTCTATCGCTTTTAGCTCAACATCAAAATGTAGCGTTGCATTTGGGGGGATCACGCCTGGGTAACCTCCTGCTCCATATCCAAGACTGGGAGGTATCGTCAGGCGTCGTTTTTCTCCAACCTTCATCCCCAAGACCCCAACATCCCACCCTTGGATGACCCTACCTGCTCCAAGTGGAAAAGAGAAGCCAGGACCGGTTTGATTTTGATCGAAAATTTTCCCGTCATCGAGAGAACCTATGTAATACACAAAGGCAGTTTGGCCATTGGTTATTTGAACACCAGTTCCTTCTTGTAAGACTTCGATGTTTAGTTCGCTTTTTTGTGGCTGCATAGATGTTGATACTGATTGAGGACGTTCCTCGTTAGGTGTGGATAGACCAATAAGAGCAAAGAGGGTTCCACACAAGAGAATGATCGCAGTGATCGACAATATTGTGATGAAACGCATGCCTGCCATGACAACTAGTATACCGTGAGGTCAAAGTTTTTCCATGGGTACAACACTATCTTTGTTCGTCGTCATAGACGACTCTTCAACAACCCCTCCGCCCAGACACTCTTCTTTTCGGTATAACACCATGGACTGGCCTGGTGCAATTGCCTCAACCGGCTTCTCTAGCACAAGCTCCCCTGACTCGCCCTTTAGATGGACAGAAATATCGTGTTGGTGATATCGAAGCGAGGCAGAAATATCTCCTCTCCTGCACTCAGCAGTGAAATCTTTGCCAGAAATGAGGTGGACTTCTCGAAGACGGACTTGGTTCACAAATCGTGTGGCAGATTGTCTTGGAGCAACGACGAGCACGTTCCGCTCGACATCTTTTCGAACAACAAACAGTGCCTGACTCTCCGTGAACTGAGGTGAGACTCGAAATCCGTGACGTTCCCCAAGTGTATAGAGCGCAGTCCCATCATGTGTCCCAATAACCTTTCCCGATTCATCTTCGACATCACCGGGTGTCACCTGAAGAAACTCGCGCAAAAATGTGGCCATATCAACATGTCCAAGGAAACAAATACCCTGGCTATCTTTTTTCATGGCTGTGGGGATACCAGCACGATTTGCAATATCGCGTACTTCAGACTTTTTGAGATGCCCAATGGGAAAGAAGGTGTTCTGGAGCACGTGTTGTTTGATTGTCCACAAAAAATATGTTTGATCTTTTTCTTGATCTCGAGCACGCAAGAGTCTTGCCCCCGACGATGTATGCTCTACTCTCGCATAATGCCCAGTTGCAATAGCGTCGGCTCCCTGCTCTATCGCAAAATCAAAAAAGGCGCCAAACTTTACTTCTCTGTTGCAGAGCACATCTGGATTTGGGGTTTCACCTTTTTTGTATGAAGAAACAAAAGCATCAACAACATCTTTTTTATACACGTCAGCAAGATCGAGCGTAATCAATGGAATACCCAGATGAGCCGCAACGCGCTCTGCGTCTCTTCTCTCTTCGCGCCATGTGCAAGGTAAAAACGGAGCTTCCCAGACCTTCATAAACACACCAACAACATCATGCCCTGCTTTTTTCAGTAGGTACGCCGAAACCGAGGAGTCTACACCCCCCGACATTCCAACATATATTTTTTTTCTATGTTCCTTCATTCAATTCACGTTTGAGAAGCATATTCGCAATCTCGAATGTTGCAACAGCGTCAGCAAGAGCGGAATGCGCATGTGTATTTACAACACCTGTTCGTTCAGCAAGCTCATTCAGCGTAAAGCGTTTGTACGATGGGTCCCAATATTTTGTACCCATGGCAAGCGATGCCAAATCAAGTTTGTGATAATACACCAGAGCATTGAGAGATTTTCCTATCCGCTCATATGCACGCTCCAAAAAACTCACATCAAAGGTCACATTCTGTGCCACAAGGATGTGGCCTTTGAGTTCTTCTTCAAGCATTGGGGCAGCGTCCTTAAACACCATAGCTCCTTCCCACGCCTTAGGATCATAGTGATTAATTTGAAGTGCTTTTGGGTCTGCATTTTCTATATGTTCCGGACTAATCTTCAAAGCAAGACGTTTTATTTCCCGGAGAGGACATGTCGCATCTCCAGTTTGCTCAGCTCGCACGAGCCCTATCTCGAGGATTTCGTGTTTGAGTGGAGAAATTCCTGTTGTTTCAAGATCGATAAAGACAAAAGGGAGTGTTTTCATAGAGGGTGTTTTACTACAACATGACGTGCGAATCGATCAATATCCCCCGCCCCAGCAAAACACACCGCTGTATATCGATGAATCTCCTGAGCCACCACCGATGACACTTCATCAAGACTTTTGAAAAAACGGATAGGCTCCGTGCGTCCTATGTTTGCCTTTTCAACCAGTTCTGCGACACTAAACGATCCTGCGTGCTCTCGACCAGCAACAAAATATATTTCTGTCACACAAAGATGTGAGATATTGCGAAATACATCAATAAATTCTTTTGAAAGTTTTTTTGTTCGGTCAATCTGGTGTGGTTGAAAGATGATCAATGTATTTCCTTTTCCAAATTTTTCTTCGGTAGCATGTGCTAATGCATATAACGCTGTCGGGTGGTGTGCGTAGTCAGAGTACACTGGAACCCCTTCAACCTCACCAAGAAGTTCAAATCGTCTCCCAATTCCTTGAAATGACGAGATGGCTCGTGAGATCGCTTCGAAAGGGACATTGTGACAAAGCGCCATTGCCATTGCTGCAAGAATATTCTGCATGTTAAACGCCCCCGAAAGAGGTGATCGTATGGCTCCTAGTTTCTCTCCACGGAAAATGACATCAGCTGTCATCCCCTCTTCTGAAGTCACAAGATGCTCAACATGAAGATCTCCTTCATGTATTCCAAAAGAGCACGTGCGAGCTTTTGTTTTCGATGGAATGTGCGCAGATCCAGAATCCTCTTTGTTCCACACACAGTATCCCGTAGTAGGAAGGGCTCCAACGTAAGAGGAGAAGGCGTCCTGGATATCTTCTATTCCTTTGTAATAGTCTAGGTGATCGGCTTCGATATTTGTAATAATCGTACAGGACGGATGAATGTGGAGCATCCCGCGACGATACTCACACCCTTCGACAATAAATGGACCTTCTCCACTGCGATAATTTTCCTCAAACCCAGGCACAGAGACACGTGCGCCCACAATGGCCAATGGGTCTTTTCCTCCCTCTTCAAACATGGAAGTCAGAAGCGCAGTAGTGGTTGATTTTCCATGTGTACCAGACACAGCGATCGTTTCCCGATTTTTTGCAATATGTCCTAGCGCTTCTGGGTAGGACAATGTTGGAATGTGCAAAGCCCGAGCACGGAGCAATTCTGGGTGATCAGAAGAAAGTGCTGGAGAATACACAACAAGCGATGGAGAACATTCGTCAATATGACCTTCGCTATGGCCAATCTTGATGTGCGCACCATCAATGACGGGAGGCGAAGAAAGATCACACCCACTCACAACCCACCCTTCATGCGCATAGTGACGCGCAAGAGCAGATACTCCTATTCCAGCAATTCCTAATGCATGAAGATGTGGGCGCGTACTCATTTGAGATACTTTGCCTTATTATCCTTATGCTCGTCAAATGTCTTCGCGTAGTGTGTATTTCCGTCTTTATCTGACAAGTAAAAATAATACGGAGAAGCTTCAGGATTAATTGCGGCTCGCATAGCATCAAGACCGGGATTATTAATTGGCCCAGGAGGCAATCCTTTGTGTCTATACGTATTGTATGGAGAGTCGAGGGAGAGATCGGTCATCGTCAATTCTGCGGACCCTTTTCCGATTAAATACGAAAACGTCGCATCGACCTGAAGATACATTCCTTTTTCAATCCGCTTCCAAAGAATCCCTGACACAAGACGGCGATCCTCTTCAGTCCGAACTTCCCCTTCAAGGATAGACGCCATGGTGACCATATCCTGTTCGCTTTTCCCTGAACGACGGAGGTCTTCTTGGAGAGTTGCGACCTGTGTTATGTATTCTTCATGAAGCATGTCGACAATATCTTCTGGCTTGGCAGTTGCGAACACATCATACGTATTTGGAAATAGTGACCCCTCTTTTTCTGCGGCAGATGTTAAGAACTTCTCAGTATCGAATGCGGGAAGCTTCGATTTTAAAATTTCGGCAATTTCTTTGTTTGTGAGCCCTTCAGGGATAGTAATTTTCATCACTGGAATTCGGTGGTCTCCTTTTGCAAGCTGTTTTGCGATAGATGGAGCCCATAATCCTTCAGAAAAAAAATACTCCCCAGCAGGAACATGTTCTTGAGAACCATAGACGTGGACAAACACACGTGTCGCAAGAACTGAGCGAATAATTCCTTGTTCTTTGAGATCATCCAAAAAGAGTCCGAGTGGGGTTCCCTCTTCGTACGTAACAACGACATTCTTCGTGAGCCCTATTCCAGGACGAAGCAACAACCATGAAAGTACCCCTATCAGTAATCCAAAAAGTACGGTCCACTCAAAGATCCCCCGACGAGCTTTCTTCTCTCCTGAGCTAAACCGATCTTTCGGATCACTAATGACGATTACTGGCGGACGTGGTTCTCCGGACATCATATGGTAAGATTTTGTGGTGGCTCAGACTTGCGAGAATCCACGCGTGGCAATGTTGGGGTCGCAGCAATAATCTGACCAGGAAGATGAAACACCGTCGCGAGCTCTTCAGTATTAAGCACAAAAGGTTTGTGCTGGTATGGTGGACGAAAATATGAACGACGAATATAGGCATCAAATATTTCCCACTTCTTCCCGTTTAAACGAATATCTCGAAAATCTTCCCATGGATAATCAAAATCTGTGGCTCGAGTTCCTTTGATCGCATTGAAGTCTCCTGATGCGAATGGGGCAAACATTTGATAGATTCCTCCACACAGTGGCCCGTTAAAACTATCTTTCTTCGCAACTTGAATTGCACGGATCCCCACATCAAATCCTCGCTTGGAGATCGAACGTTGAATTGCAGCAATTTCTTCTTGGTCTTTTTTTGACAATCCTTTCTCTCCTGCCTTGCTTTGAATTTTTTTAATAAGATCTTTCCCTTGGCCTTTCCAATCCTGATGTTTAAAAATTCCATCCCATGGCGATCCATGGCCTCCCCCGTCATGTCCTCCTTCTCCATGGCTTACACCCATAAGGCTCTCGATGATCCCGAACACCATTCCTATCAATGACCCGATGGTTTCAAGTGTAGCGGATAGCACATTGTGATGGCTGACATGATGACGCTCAGTTGCCGCTTGAAGCATAATTTGAATCCATACGT
This sequence comes from uncultured Candidatus Saccharibacteria bacterium, assembly GCA_964409985.1. Taxonomy (GTDB): domain Bacteria; phylum Patescibacteriota; class Minisyncoccia; order Phycocordibacterales; family UBA6899; genus CAYPEZ01. Next base: position 5,741 of record CAYPEZ010000010.1, on the reverse strand, counting down.
GCCCACCTCGACCAACTGAGCCTAAAAGCTCAACAATCGAAGCAAAAGGATCGGATCGCTGTTCGTCTTTCGTTTGAGTATTATCAAGCTTAAAATCTACATATGTCTTAATAGGATAGGCATCTGCTTTGCTCAGTTTGTACTCACACCCCCAGAGCGACCATTCTTTTGACGCTTTTTTGTATGGAACCTTAAACACATAATCCTCTGCCTCAACAACTTCAATTGTCGGATACTGTGCGTAGAGCGCGGATGTAATTGGAAGACGGAATTTCTCAGGAGTACGAATAAAGAACTGCACCATCCCTTCGGTGGAGGTCATCTCGAGTGAAAATTCAGGCAGGACACGTCCTTTCCAAAGCTTATCAAACCACGTCCCTGTCGAAGACTGGTACATTGCCTCGTAGACAATTTCCATAGCAACAGGAAGTTTTTCAATGAGACGTGGGAGTTTGATCTCAAGAAGCTTTGGCTTAAATGTCTTGTCGTAATACTCTTCAGCACGGTAGTGATGCCAAAGGTGGTATGCCACATATCCAAAAAAAAGCGGAGACCACACAAAAGCAGTGACAGAAAGAACCTTGTAGGTAATTTGGAGTGGCCCGAGAAGCGGTTCAAATGCTTCAAACATGTCGTTAATAATATCTCAAAACACTTCTCTCTGGAATGGGAAAACCCCCGAGATCGGGGGGTTCATAATATACCGACAAACTTGGGTATAGTGTTTTTACGCAAGCGAGTACTTTCCTGCAGGATCTTTGCGAAACCGCTTTGAGTTTTGAAGATTCACAATGATCGTGTTTGGTTTTACATAGCGTTCGCGAAGGACCTTCTCGATGATCTCTTCTTTGGTGAGCGCCCCATGCTTTTCGAGGATTTTTGCGATGACATCACGGACAACACCTGAGGCATAGCCCCATTCACGAAGCGCATAAAGTCCGCGTCCAACGAGGACAAATCTATCGTCCTTAATAAGCTCATTGTGTGTTGTGGCAATATGCGCAGTGCGGTTGAAGTGCTTTGCAATTGCCTTTGCAACTTCAGTAAAGTGCATTGGTGATCCATGCTTGCGGAGGACAAGGAAGGCATAATCACGCATTCCGCGTGCAGAAATATTTGGAGAGTCGGCCATCCCCCACTCACCCATTGGGTTTGACGCAATCTGCTTTGAGAGCGCGAGCCAACGGCGAAGAATCTCTTTATCGCGATACTCTTCATTGACGTCTTTGAGATGCTCAAGGAAACGATCAATCATCTTTGACTCCTCAATAAGATCATCCATTGAGAGAGTGCTGTAGAGTTTCTTGATCGCCCCATGAACTTGCTCAGCAACTTCCTTATCGATATTCCATCGATGGTGGAACTCTTCGTCCTCTTTGTGCTTCACAAAGAAATGACCTAAAACAAGAAAGAAGTGGATGTGGTTTTGAGTGACCACGTCTGTTGAGAGTGCTGCGAGAAAATCACGCTCAGGAACAATGCTTCCCATCTCACGCATAATTTTGCGAAGTTCTTCAAACGCAGCTGTTTCCTCTTCGAACGCCTTTGACTTACGAATCGTCGCAATCGCAAAGTTTTCGATCTGTCTGACACGCTCGCGAGTAATCCCATAGGTATCACCAATCGCTTCAAGGGTCATTCGCTCTCCCTCGCCACCAAGACCAAATCGCTTCGTGATGACATCTTGAGCACGTTTTGGAAGATCTTGAAGAAGCTTTTTTGCGACAGCTTTTGGCTTAAACGTAAGTGTGGGCATGGGTCGATGAGTTATTCAGTAATGAAATTCTCTACACGTTGCCAGGAATGTGGGTTCATGGCTTTGTAAGTTACAAACACAGTTCTATCACCCCCTAGACAATGCGTCAAGGCCGTGTCAATACCTTAAACCTCCACTTATACAATGATGTTCAAGATCTTGCCTTTGACGTAGATGATGCGCTTCGGGTCGCTGGTGATCCATTTGCTAATAGCATTGTCTGCTCTAGCGAGAGTAAGGACAGCGGTCTCATCACTGTCTGGAGTAGTCTCAATGGTGCCACGGACCTTTCCGCCCACTTGAACGGCAATAGTGATCTTCCCTCCCTCAAGCAGTGCAGGGTCAAATGAAGGCCATGGAGCTGAGTGTATGGAACCGGCTCCTCCGACCATCTCCCAAAGTTCTTGAGTGATGTGAGGCGCGAAAGGCGCAAGAAGCATGAGAATCGTCTTGTATGTTTCATCAGCGATGTGCGGAGACTTTTCACACAGGTTGAGTAGAATCATCAACTGCGAGATCGCCGTATTGAACCCCATGGTCTCGATGTCTTCAGAAACTTTTTTGATTGTCGCATGGAGCGCACGAGTGATTTCTTCACTTTCCTTGGCTCCACTTTGCACTTTTGCTCGCAAGCGCCATACTCGCTCAAGGAATCTGCGTGGACCGATAATATTCTCTTCACTCCACGCAATCGCCTGGTCGAACGGCCCCATGAACATCTCGTAGACACGCAGAGTGTCTGCTCCATAGCGCTTCACGATGTCGTCCGGATTGATCACGTTACCTTTGGACTTTGACATCTTCTCTCCTCCCTCGGCAAGGATCATGCCATGACTTGTGCGCTTCATGTATGGCTCGGATGAGGGGACCACACCAATGTCGAAGAGAAATTTGTGCCAAAAACGCGAATACAGGAGGTGAAGTGTCGTATGCTCCATTCCACCGTTATACCAATCAACGGGAGTGAAATACTTCAGTGCCTCTTCTGAAGCAAACTCTTGATCATTGGATGGATCAGCGTAGCGGAGGTAGTACCATGATGACCCTGCCCAGTTTGGCATCACATCGGTCTCACGCCTCCCGGGCTTTCCACACGCAGGACACGTAGTATTCACCCACTCGGTGATATTCGCTAAAGGTGATTCTCCAGTGTCTGTGGGTTCATATCGATCAACTTTTGGGAGCATCACGGGTAGGTCCTTCTCGGGCACAGGAACCCATTTGCAAGATTCACAAAAAATCATCGGAATAGGCTCTCCCCAATACCTCTGACGGGAGAAGACCCAGTCACGGAGTTTGAACGTGGTCGTCCTCTTCCCTCCCACCGATTCAGCGATCTTCCATTTCGCATCAGTATTTTTTGTCCCAGTAAATGTTCCAGAGTTCATCAGTGTCCCTTCGCCAGGATATGCGCCAGTGGACAGATCTCCTCCAGAAACCACTTCAACAATTGAAAGCGAAAACTTCTTGGCAAATTCAAAGTCCCGTTCGTCGTGGGCAGGAACTGCCATGATTGCACCAGTGCCAACGTCGCCGAGCACGTAGTTCACCACCCAGACAGGAATTTGTTTTTTTGTCGCAGGGTTTTCGGCAGTGATATGTGCATCGACTCCACGCTTGTCAGTCTCATTTGCGTACTTATCATCAGAACGACGTTTGAGTTCTTCAGCCACGAAACTCTTGACGTTCTCTGGGGCCTTCCATCCGATTGTCATCCACTTTTGCGCAAGCTCGGGAGAAATCGCCAGAAATGTCGCCCCAAACAATGTGTCAGGACGAGTCGTGAAGACTTTGACTTTGTGCGTACCGTCTTTTTGTCCTTCGATGCCAGAGAGCGCAAAGTCGATTTCGGCTCCTTCTGATGGTCCGATCCAATTGCGCTGCTGAGTTTTCGCCTGAGGAATATACTCAAGGGCTTCGACATCATCATGGAGCCGTTGTGCATACTTCGTAATCGCAAGCATCCACTGCTCCTTCTCGCGTTTTTCGACTGGAGAGTACCCGCATCGTTCACATGCTCCCGCAATGACTTCTTCATTTGCAAGTCCGATTTTGCACTTTGGACACCAGTTAATGGTTGTTTTCGCTTTATATGCGAGACCTTTCTTGTACATCTCGAGGAATATCCACTGTGTCCATTTATAGTATGAGGGGTCGGTGGTGTTGACTTCGCGAGACCAATCAAACGATATCCCAAGCGCCTTGAGCTGACGACGAAAATTGCCAGAGTTTCTTTCTGTAACCTTCTGTGGTGCTTCGCCAACCTTGATTGCATAGTTCTCGGTCGGAAGCCCAAAAGCGTCCCAGCCTATGGGGTAAAGCACATTTTCACCCTGCCTGCGTCGTTTTCTCGCAAGCACATCCATTGCGGTGTAGCTACGGACATGGCCCACATGAAGCCCATCCCCAGACGGAAACGGGAATTCAACAAGAAGATACGTTTTTTTCTTGCGTTGATCGATGTCTACCCTCCCTTCTGGATGTCCCTCCCATACTGATTGCCATTTCTGCTCTACTTCCTTGTGATCGTATTCTTGCGCCATAACCATTATCATACCTACTCCTTTTAAAAAGAAAACTCCTGGCCGGGGGGTCAGGAGTTAAGGTGGTGATCTCTTGGTGAATTGTCAGGTGGCTGGTGAATGCCGATGTCTTTTTGGACGAGACGCACAATCTCGGTCACGTCTTTGGGAGCCAAGAATTTGTCAGCTTGCGCTGACTGAATGAGTGCGATCGCTCTATAGTTCGTAGACTCGGCTTCCTCTTTTGTATCAAATACAGACGCAACAAAATACTGACCATCACAACACGGTAGGACCGAGTTACACACGAGATGAGATATATCGTTGAGGAACACGACTGAAGCATACCCTTCGCTCCGATATGTCCTCTTGCAGTTCGGACACTGATACCGAGAAATCACTTCCGGAGTAGCTACTCCTTAAAAATCAATCTCAAAGACCGTTATTCCCATACAAGACTCCTTTGAATGGCAAAAGAGATAGGTACAGGACACCCTGCGCTTATCCTTTCATTCTTTTGTCTCTTCGGCAAGGAGATGCTAGACAGAATGTCTGTTTATGCCATGATTGTGAGTAGCCTAAAAGTTCTGTGTCAACATAGGAGGAGCATATGACGGTCGCTGCTGTGATCACCATCGTTGTCGTCTGCATCATCTGGTGGATGACCCAGCCGAAAGTCCAATATCCGCTTCGAGAGTGTCCGAAGTGTCGAGGACTAAGTGAAGCACCATTCTTCGCCCCAAGTTACGAGAACCCTGGTCGCAAGGTCTGCCATGGATGCGCCGATGAAGAGGAGCGACGAGGCTTTACATCTCCACGCACATAAGATTCCACCACTTTAACCCCCAAAACTTTATCGTTGAGGGGGTATTATTTTGGGCCCATGGTGCGGGTACGAGTTTAGATTTTAAACTCGATGACATCTCCATCTTTGACAATATATTCTTTCCCTTCAGTACGAACTAACCCTTTCTCTCTAGCAGTCGCAAAACTCCCAGCATCAAGGAGCGTCTTCCAGTGAATAATTTCTGCACGGACAAATTTATCTTTAAAGTCAGTATGAATGGCCGTCCCAGCTTCTGGTGCAGTCGAACCCACCTTAATAGTCCATGCACGTGTTTCGTCTTCTCCTGTGGTGAAATACGTTTCAAGGCCAAGCAAGTGGTATGCCCCTCGAATAAGATCGTCGACTCCGTCTGAGGTAACCCCCATTTCACTTCGCATCATAACGCGCTCTTCCCCCTCAAAAGCCGCGAGCTCATCTTGGATCTTGGCATCCACCACAACATACTCTGCTCCCTCAGATTTCAAAAATTCAAGAAGTTTTTGGTATCGTGCATCTTTCAGTTCATCCAAATTCTGTCCCCCATGTTTTTTATTCAACACATAGAGGATGGGTTTCATGCTAATGAGGCCAAGCTGTTTGATCTTTGCTTTTTCCTCATCTGTAAGCAGAACGCTTC
>CAYPEZ010000009.1:5867-25355 GCA_964409985.1 uncultured Candidatus Saccharibacteria bacterium | reverse complement strand
ACTCGTGAAGTTACCTCTGCAGAAAAGAAGGCTCGGGTACAAAAACGCAAAGGGGCACGTAAGGTAAAGTCACAGATGCGCGGAGCATAGGATAGAAATATCACTTTATTCATTTTTAGTTCTTTCATCATTCATGACCCCAAAAGGCATCAGCACAAATCAAATCATTTATTGGGGGCTATTTATTCTTATTGCGATCACTGCAACTCAACTTTTGCTCTCCTTTATTTCTATTTCTTCGAACGAGAGTAATGTCTTTGTGACACAGACTGCGATTGAACGTACGGCACAAAAACGTACGGGGGTTACCATCCAGACGACGATGGGTGACATTCGCATTAAGCTCTTAACGAAGGTTGCACCAACGACAGTGAATAATTTTGTGGCATTTGTGCAAAGCGATTTCTATGTTGGAACAAAAATTCACCGCGTCGCAAAAGATCTGCTTATTGAAGGAGGCGATCCTCTCTCGAGAGAAGATGAAAAATCTCTTTATGGTATTGGTGGACCAGGTTTCGTATATCAAGATGAAATTGTTGGGTTACCAATGGAGCGTGGGGTCGTTGCGATGGCCAATCGCGGAAAGCCAAACACAAACGGAAGCCAGTTTTTCATTGTGGTAAACACCGAAAACGCAAAGGAGCTTGGCAATAAGTATACGATTTTTGGAGAGGTTGAATCTGGAATGGATGTTGTTGATGCCATCGCCGGTGTTCCCACAGACATTGACGGTATTCCACTTGAAGACATTATTGTAAAGCGCGTGGTAACAGGGCAATAAAAAATAAAAAGCCGCACAATAAAACGTGTTTCGTTGTGCGGCTGTACGTTAACTTTTTGTGAGAAGTGCGGGCCAATCAATGAGAAAGTTGTATCTCCTCATGTACGCAAATACTCGTTTCTTTTCCCTCGACGACCACACCCATATCGCACGCCTGTCTACAAGCACTCGTTCGACAAGCTCTTGCAGTGCAACGACACGATCTGTAAGTCTGTATTGCAAACAGAGGTTGCGCGCACCCCATACCTGAAGTGAGATGACCTCGTCCATTTGCAGGATTCTTCTCCACCACGATGGGTAAGCGGTGAATCCTATGTCCAGGACGGCACCTTTTGCAGCTCCTTTGATGCGGATTGATTCGTCTCTAGACTGTGAAATCAACAGATCAAGGTGAGGGTTGTAGTAGATGTGCGGTTTGAAGGGAGGTGCCTCCCGAAGAAGCTCCGTAAGACCTAATGGTCGAAACTCTTCTTTGGTTTCCACGACACGTCTCCTTTTTCTTGAGAGGAACTATCTAGATCCAGAAGTTGATCATACTACACATGCGGAACTAATTCTTGTGGATATTACGCATGAAATCTTCATACTCCATAAGTTTTCCTCCTTCAGGAACAATCTTCAGAATATAGAGTTTTCCATCACGAAGCTCGGCATCGACCACTTTTATACGAAGACGTCTCCCGCCTTTCTCAATAAAATAGAACGCTCCAGGCCACTCATCAAAGGCTTGGATTTTCTTATATGTTTTTTGAGGATCTCCATCTGGGGAAATTTCTCCGTCTGCCTTTTGTATTTTTTTTGTAAATGTTGCCGCTGTATGATCTTGAGGGTTGGGAGTAATCTCATTGCGTGTCCAACGTGGAAGTGTATGTGCCAAAAGTTTTCCTCCTTCATGTGCGAGAACATCTGTCAGCAGAGAACCTTTTGGCGGCCAAGGATGAACCACAACATTTTTTTGAGCGAGGACTGGGCCATGATCGAGATCTGCATCAAGAAGCATGATGGACACCCCGGTCCCCATTTCATCACTGAGAATTGCTGATTCAATAGGGGATGCTCCACGAAATTTTGGTAAAAGAGATGGGTGGACATTCATCACGCCAAAAGGAGGAATATCTAAGAGAGCCTGTGGAAGGATTTTCCCATAGGCTGCAACGACGAAACAATCCGCATGTTCTTCTCTTAGTCGTTCAAGGAGCGACTCGTCAATCCGATCTGGTGCTTCAACAGAAATGTTGTGTTCTTTGCCCCACGTATGTACTTCGCTTTGAGTTGGGACAAGGTGTCGTCCTTGAGGCTTGGGAGGGGTTGTTACAATGAGTGACGGAAGGAGTCCCGCATCTTTGAGCTCATCAAGAACAATGCGTGCAAACCGTGGTGTGCCAAAATAGACGAATCGCAGAGGTGTCATGTGGTTGTCTGTTTAGTGTATTATGCGGACCCTTCCGTATTTTTTTCAATGGTATCGGGGATTATTTGTTCGAGATGTCGGGCATGATCAATAAACAAGATACCATCAAGGTGATCTGTCTCGTGCTGGAATATTTGCGCAAGAAGCCCTGAAGCCCCACGAACAAATTTTTTCCCATATTGATCATATGCCTCAATGGTGGCTTTTTCTGCTCGGTGAGTTTCGCCATATTGCCAACGCACAGAAAGGCACCCTTCGGGAACCCATCGCCTTCGTTTAGATAGTTTCGTTATCTTGGGATTAATGAATACTAAATCTTCGGGTGGTAAGACGAGATCTTGGTCATCCGTCTCTTCATCGGGGAGTGAGCCATCTTTTTTGAGAGCAAACACTTTTCTTGACACAACAAAGATGCGGTAGGACGCACCGATTTGCGGAGCAGCAATGGCGACACCATCGTCATGAGATGCGAGTTCTTTGCTCATATCGCGAATGAGTTTCTGGATCTCTTTTCCGGGTATCTCAGCCACTTTTACTGCCTCAGCTTTTTTTCTGAGAACGGGTTGACCTTCTTGAACAATGTGTCCTATGCCATGCATATTGAATACTTGGGATTATATCAGGCTCTCGGGCTCTATTTGTACCTGGATTTTTTGGGGAAGGTCTTTTAAGGCTTCAATAAGTTTTGGGTCTGGCCACTTGCCTTTAGGTATTGTCATCATGGCATGAATGCGATAGTTATTCTTAACCTTACTCACAAACCCGGGAAAAACAATAGGGGAGAATGATGCAAAACGTTTTTGAAGATCTTCTCCGATCAATTTTACCTGCTCCTTCGACCCCTGGGCACTCAGCTTGATGATGATCGAAAAAGGAGGATAATTGAATGTTTTTCGCGACGTGCTTTCGTGTCGGTACCACTCGAGGATATTTCCTTGGAGTGCCCATTCATACCACGGGAGGGTCGTATCTCGAGTTTGGATCAAGCACAGATTTGTCACCTTGGCTCGAAGAGTAGCAATGAGGCGGAATACCCGTTCTTCCATGGTGACGTCGGGAATCGTCAGAAGTGATTGCAGAGAGAGTATTGCGCCATATGTAACGGGGGTTTCTAAGTATGGGAGCATCATTTCTGTCCCCAAGAGAATTGCGGCAGATGAGTGTTGAAATTCCTCCATGAGTTTCCGCGCCTCTTTGTGAGAAGTCAGATGGTCACGATCGAAGCGGAATATTTTTACGTGAGGCACTTCTCTTTTAATAATCTCTTCAGCTCGATCGAGTCCAATCCCTAGTGGCATCAGTCTCCAAGATGTACACTCGCGGCAGCGTTCGGCGGCAGATCGTTTTTCTCCGCATCGATGGCAGAGAAAAACATTCTCTTTATCTGTGTGGGCACCTTTCCCATGTATGTAGAGCACAACAGGAGATGAGCATCTCGTGCAGAGGACGACAGTCCCGCAGTCCCCGCAGACTGTCTGAGATGCATATCCTTTACGTGCGCCAAGGATCGCCATATGTCCTCCACGGTCATGGACGGAATGAAGGAGCGACAGAAGCTGTGGAGACAAAAGCGTCGCGGCACCAATGGCAGGCTGTTCTTTTTTTGAGACATCCACAAGTTCTGCGCGAGCAGGGGAGACAATGCGAAATTTTGATTTTACGAGTGGTTGAAGCTCTCCGTGTTCTTCTCTCCACAATGTTTCCATGCGCAGGAATTGATCGCCAAAAATGCATCGTGCGCCAACATGCTTTGCAAGAATCTCAGCAGCTTTGCGGTAGTCGAGATATGGACGAAACAAGGCTTTATATACAGATGCACTTTCTCTCTCGACAATAATTGTTCCAATGTCTCCTCGTGGGAGTGATAGCGCATGCGGTGTGCCCAAGATAAGCACCGGATGTTCATGATGCAGCGCTTTTTCCCACGCATTGAGGAGTTTTTTTGGAGTCATCCCTCCATGAATAATGTGAGTGTAATCACTGATTCCACGATCGATCTTTGTGTTCCATAAATCAATATCTTGGATTGACGGAAGCAAAAAAAGTACCGATCGCTTTCGTGCAAACTCTTCCCGAATAATACTTTTATAAAGAGCGATGCGTTCCTCTAGATCACTTTGGAGAACATAATGTTCTCCGCGTGCATGATCTGATGTTCGTGTCTTCGGTCTCTCTGGTCTTGCGCGGAGGATGGGGGTCGGGACGAGTGATGCCAAGACACTCCCCGGTGTCCCCACATACCATGTTGCAAGTTCCTCGAGGGTTGTCATGAGTTCTGGAAGAAACACCTGGGTTCCGATCGGAGACTTGAGAACTTTCATCGCAAACCCAAGGTGTTTGATCTGAGCTTTTTCACCCTCAGCATGTCTGCATTCCCATACGAGTGCTGGGGTGCTCGTGTTTCGGACAGGAACATGAATAACCGCACCGCGCTCTATTGGGGTGGGCGAAATATATGTGAGTGACTCGAGTGGGTTTCCCCGCGAGATGGGGATGACTGACAGGAGATACATATGGAACATTGTAACAGAAAATGCGTGTACTTTTCCTCTGGCTTTTTGGACATTTTGTGCCACAATAATGGAATCTATGGCTGAAGTTTTTGTCGTTTCGGGGTTAGCCGGAAAAAAAATACTCAAAGGTTCTATCCCAGTTCGTGGAGCAAAAAACGCTGCTCTCAAGATGCTCTCTGCAAGCTTGTTATTCTCGGGGGATGTGTCGTATGAGCGAGTCCCAATGATTGAAGATATTCATCGACTTCTCGACCTGCTAAAAAAATCTGGGATTACAAGTGCAATAGAAAAAAATAAAAAACAGGGAGATGTCACCCTCACGCTCTCTGTTCCTCGAGCAGTGAACTCTATACTTGATCGCGAAATAGCGAAGCGCTTACGTGCGTCTATTGTGCTCACGGGTCCAATGCTTGCGCGAATGAAAAAAGTGAGTTTCCCGCATCCTGGTGGCTGTGTCATTGGGGAGCGGCCAATAGATCTTTTTCTTGAGGGATATCAAGCAATGGGTGCGCATATCACGACAAAAAAAGGGATGTATATAATCACTGCGCCCAAAAGTGGACTAAAAGGAGCATCTCTCTTTTTTAGGACGCCGAGTGTGACTGGAACAGAAACATTTCTCATGGCCGCAGTCCTTGCGCAGGGGACCACCGTCATTGCCAATGCAGCGATGGAACCTGAAATTGTTGCACTTGCCGAGTGGCTTAATGATTGTGGTGCTGACATTGTGGGGGCGGGAACACCAACGATCACCATTCGTGGTGGCGGACTATTGGTCGCACGAAAAAAAGGGGTTATTGTTCCAGATCGTATTGAAGCAGGAAGTTTCCTCATCCTTGGTGCGCTTCTTGCAAAAGACCTTCGAGTAACTGATTGCGAACCAGCACACCTTGAGTCCCTGATCACAACACTCCGCCACGCAGGTGTCTCGTGCGAAGTTTCTTTAGAAAAAAAGGAAATCCACGTTCGAGCCCCTAAGAATCCGACAGCTGTCTCAATTAAAACGCATGAGTATCCTGGATTTCCTACCGACCTCCAGGCTCCAATGACGATCTTTCTTACCCAAGCAAAAGGCGAGAGTCTCGTGTTTGAGACTATTTTTGAAGGACGCTTATCTTATGTCGACTCACTCGTTCGCATGGGAGCAAATATCAAAACCATGGATCCGCACCGTGTGCTTGTTTCTGGGCCTACACCACTCCGTGGAAAACTTCTTGAGAGTCCAGATCTTCGAGCGGGACTTGCGTATGTGATTGCCGCAGCGGTAGCGAGTGGAGAGTCGGTGATCCATCAGGTGTACAATATTGATCGTGGATATGAGCACATCGAAAAACGGTTATCAGCAATAGGTCTACATATCAGACGAAGTAGTATTTGATCTTCTACAATGATTACCCCTGAGCTCCTTGATTTTATTGAAGCAGAACTCGCCGCCGGTCAAAGCCGGGAGGAACTTTTCCGCCTCTTGAAAGAGGGAGGTGGGTGGACAAACGTTGATGTAGAAGAAGCACTTGCTGCCCTCGAAAAGCGTAAACGCCCAGTCTCGATCGCAGACATGAAGGCCACATCAGCCACGACCGCACGCCCGGCACTCAACCCTACTCCAAAGCCAGTACCCCCTCCCATTGTTCCTGAACCGGCAATACGTGTTGGGGAAGTTCTTCCTCTTCAAGCATCCCCAAAGCCATTTGCGCAATCAGTTTCCACGGAAACAATATCCATTGCTCCCGCTTATCAAAAGGAACCAATGACACACGCAGCGCCCATTGAGCACGTCCCAGTTGAGGTTGTTGCCTCCATACAGCCTGCTCAGTCAGTGAACAACGAGCAGCACGTACCCACTCCTCCCGTCCTTTCTCGACCAGAAATTCCAACCCCTGTTCTTCGAGCGAGTGCTCCCGTCACCATGCAAGGAGTTCCTATCGGTACCACGATGCGGATGCAAGAATCTGTTCCTGCCCCAGTTGTCCCGACAGTTTCAGTGCCAGGGGCTTCTCTTCGAATGGCAGCTCCACGAAGCAAAAAAATCTTCGTCATACTCGCTGTGCTTATGTTCACAGCGATGATAGGTATTGGGGCCTTTGTCCTCTTCAAAGGACTTTCTCCCGCAAATGATAAAACGTTAGCAACAATGTATGCGTCAATTCCCGGAATTCAAAGTGTTCGATACAACGGCGAAACGACAATGCAGTTTAGTGGGTCCGTTGAAGACTCTATAAAAGCTGGATTTCCTACGGGATACACAGGATCGGCAAAGGTTGCACTCAAGTATGAAGGCCGCTCAGATCTTTCAAAGGGTATGGATGGTGTGCATCAGTTTGGCATTACCGCAGATCTTCGCTCTGGTGATGCTGCATTAACAGTCAATTCATCTGTTGAGGTCCGCATCATCGGCGATACCTATTATTTGAAAGTCACGAACCCTCCCCAGATTCAAGACATTGATCTTTCTCGGCTCAATACATACTGGATTGCGATTTCACCTTCAGATATTGCTGAGTATTTTGGTGCATCCCCAGCAGAGCAAACTGACTCATACGGTGTGTTTGGCGGGGCAGCAACAACAAGCCCAACATTTCGAGGCCTCTTGAACCAGTACCCACCGTTTACTTCTGTTGACCGGATTGGGGAAGAAGATGTCGCTGGAGCGCACACGATTCACTATCGATTTGTCGGAAACGCAGACAACCTTCTTCGTCTTTTGGGCTATGTGATCGGGGAGGCTCAAGGAGTGCCATTTGAAGCACGAGAAGACACTATTGCCAACCTGCGTGCACTTCTTGCAACACTCTCTGGGGATATTTGGATAGATTCGACATCATTCCTGCCACGTAAGCTTGTTCTCCGTCAGCCACTTTCTGGAACAGTTTCAGGTATTGCACTCAATGGATCAATAGATTCTGAAAATTTGTATAGTGAATATAATGGGACTGTCTCAGTATCTGCACCGCGTCCCGTTCTTACCTACAAAGAATTCGCAGAAGATGTTCGTCGTCAATCTGAGCGTGCAAAAGCAACAGGTGATCAACGCCGCATTTATGACGCAGAAGATATCGCATCCGCGCTCGAGGTGTATCGCGCAAATCACGATGACCGGTATCCTGTCCTCCTCGATGAACTCGTCACTGGCGGTCTTTTGAAATCACTTCCAGCTGATCCAGATGGTGGAGTATATCTCTATATGCCAATCACAGAGAAAGGGAAGACATCAAAAAAGTTTTTGTGCACCGCAACGTCAACGACATGTACATATTTTCACCTCGGGGTGACATTATCGACCTCTAGCAGTGAAGTGTTATCTCAAGACAGTGATCTCACGAGCGAAATCATTTCAGGTGCTGACTCAAAAGGCTGCGCAAAAGAGGTAGACAAATCGTGTTACGACATTACTCCTGTTCTCCGCACCGCTACAGCATCCTCGACGAGTACTCAGTAGCCTCCTTTGAGAGCCTTTGCCCGAGAGGCTCTTTTGTGCTTCAATAGGCCCTATCTATGGGCCTCTTTACGACCAAACTTGGAATCGACCTTGGGACCGCAAATACCCTGGTCTTTATGCCTGGGAAGGGTATCGTGCTTAACGAGCCTTCTGTCGTCGCTGTCTCTGAACAAGATAACCGCATTCTTGCTGTTGGTCTTGCCGCAAAAGAAATGATCGGTCGCACGCCGGACAACATCATTGCGTATCGCCCCATGCGTAATGGCGTGATTGCTGACTATCGTGTGACCGAGGCCATGCTCCGATACTTCATCGACAAAGCGATGGGAGCCTTCCGTATCTTCAAGCCAGAAGTGATGGTGTCGGTCCCCGCAGGCGTGACATCGACAGAGCGTCGAGCTGTTGTCGAAGCGGCGATTCGCGCAGGTGCCAAGAATGCGTATGTGGTGAAGGAGCCTATTCTTGCAGCTATTGGCGCAGGGATTCCTATTCACGAAGCACAGGGACACATGATTGTCGATATTGGCGGAGGAACGACTGACGTCGCAGTGATTTCTCTTGGAGGAATCGTATCATCAACATCAGTGAAGTGTGCAGGTGATCGCATCGATCAGGCAATCGCTGACTATATTAAGAAGACATTTAATCTCGCAATTGGTGACAAGACCGCAGAAGATATTAAAGTGAAAATTGGTTCAGCGGTACCAATGGATGAAGAACTCTCGATTGTGATCAAAGGACGCGACTTCATTCAGGGGCTTCCACGGTCTGTTCAGATTTCAACAAACGAGATTGTTAAAGCAATTGATAAAGAACTTCGTGAGATGGTGAAGGCGATCAAAGACGTGCTCCAAGAGACACCGCCAGAACTCTCGAGCGACATCATCGACAATGGCATCATGATGACTGGCGGGTCATCGCAACTGCGTAATCTCCCAGAGCTCGTGTTTCGCCGCACTGGCGTGAAGGCTATTCTCGCTGACGATGCTCTCTACTGCGTGGCGAAGGGGACGGGGATTGCGCTGGAGCACCTCGACACTTACAAGAAAACGATCATCGCGAAGCGGTAATTTTGGCGAGTCCCTTCGTTGGTGTTTATTGTAAAAAAAGGCCAGCTACATCATGTAGCTGGCCCCGTGTTCTTTTCGTTATTCTTCAGAAGAGATTGTTATTTTCTCCAGATGACCACATCCTCGACCCAGTGCTTCGATCCAGGAGTTGGATCACTTGAACCACCCTGGTCTTGGTTCGCGCCAGTGTAGACGTTGATACGGTCGATAGAGACCTGTGGTGCGTAGAAGTGGAGAGGAGTCGTGTTCAACTTATCTCCATTGAGATAGACGTTGTACGTGCCTCCATCAGCATTACAGTTGAACTCGATGAGGAACTCATGCCACACATTTGCTGGAGCAGCATCATCTGCGAGGACGACCCCCGTCGTTCCGTCGTATGCAGCCACATCGCCACCTCCGGGGGTGGTATTGTGATACATCGCAGGATCGATCCCTACGTAAATCGCACGTCCAGGATATGTGGCACCGCCAAGATTGGGGTCTCCGTTGCTGAGAAAGATTCCGATCGAGTTTCTGTCGTTCCTGTTCACCTGGACCCTGAACAACGCCAACCCTTTCTTGATGGGTTTGCTGAACACTCGTCCGATCGACGGTTCTTCGTCACGGCCGCTCGTATCCAGGAGCATCGACCACTGGCCGGTCGCAGAACGTGAATTGTCGTAGACGATGTCAGTCGGCAAATACGACGAGACCCACGATCCCGCCCAACCTGGCCCGTCACCGCTCCCACTCACCACTTCGCCTACGAGTGGCGTGATGGTGCCATCCGTTGTCTCGAAGGATGTGTTGGGAGATAACGGCTTTGCTGCGAGTGCTGTCCCCGAAGAGAAGATCAGTCCCAAAGCAAGTAGTTTCAATAACTTCATTACCTATCCTCATCAGTGTGTTATGCCCGCACAAGATGCCTCAATGTTTCTGACTGCGGACGTGTCAGAAAACCTGTAGCTCTATAAAGAACAATGTTCGAAGACACTACATCATTTGAATCAATAGGTCAAACCGAACACTAGGAAATGTGTCCATGTATGTTTAACGTTACACGCGATATACTTATCTCGTTGTGTCGACAATTCATCCAGATCACAATACGTATCTTGCCACCGGGTCACCTGAGGCAGCGGTCAAGGCAATTTATGCAGCACTTGAAGAAGTGCTAGAGATACCGACGAAGGGGAATCCGGATTTTTGGCATGGCACTTACGGGCAGTTTGGGATTGATGAGTCGCGTGAGCTCAAGGCGATGAGTTCGATGAAGGCGTTTGGAGAGCGTCGCGCTATTGTGGTCGAAACACTTGTCATTTCTACAGATGCGCAGCAGGCGATTCTTAAGCTTGCAGAAGAAATGACGGGGAATGCATTCTTCTTTTTGATCGTCCCAAGTGCTGAACACATCCTTCCGACACTTCGTTCCCGTCTCATTCATCTCAAACACCACGTGGGAGAGGGTGCTATCTCGGAAGAAGCAAAGACATTTCTTGCTTCAGTCTGGAAAGATCGTGACGAGGTGCTCTCAGAAATCCACAAAGATCGCGATTATGCACGTGCGTATAAACTTCTTGATGGGGTTGAGCAGCTCTGCTCAGAAAAGAAAGACTACGAGGCTCTTGCCGCAATTCTTGAGGCAAAAAAACGTCTTCTTGATGGAATAGTTCCAATGAAAACAACGCTCGAGACGGTCGGGCTCCTTCTTCCTCGCAGGTAAAACACAGGTGCGTGCTACTTCCTTGCTATGGTAGAATAGCCCTCATATGGCATACGATTTTTCAGTCTTTCAAAAACGCGGTAAGGAAATTGAAGAGTGGCTCAAGAAGGAGTTGTCGCTTTTGCGCACCGGACGCGCATCACAGGCAATTCTTGATGCAATTACCGTCAATGCGTACGGTTCGGCAATGCCAGTCTCTCATGTTGCAAACATTTCTATTGAAGACCCAAAAACATTGCGCATCGTACCATTTGACAAGAGCCAGATGAAAGCAATCGAAGAAGCGATTCGCTTAGCCAATACTGGACTTTCGGTGACTGCGGATGATGCCGGGATTAGACTCATTTCTCCGGATCTCACGAGCGAGCGTCGTGCGCAGGTTGTGAAGCTTCTCAAAGAAAAACTTGAAGAGGCACGTATCACGCTGAGAAAAGAGAGAGAGGCCGTTCTCGATATTCTCAAAAAAGAAAAACAAGATGGCGTCATCTCTGAAGACGGATTTTTCAAAGGACGAGATACACTCCAAAAGCACGTTGATGATCTGAATGCGACACTTGAAACGCTCGCAGACAAGAAGCAAAAAGACATCGAAGGGTAATCTATTATCATGTCGATCGTTATTTTTATCGTCATTCTCCTTGTCCTTGTCCTCATCCATGAGCTTGGGCACTTTCTCGTGGCAAAACTCTTTCGTATCCGTGTGGATGAATTTGCTTTTGGCTTTCCTCCAAAACTGTTTGGTATAAAAAGAGGGGAGACGACGTATGCATTCAATCTGCTTCCAATTGGTGGATATGTAAAAATCTTTGGAGAAAATCCAGCAGATGTTGATCCAAAGAGTCCTGATCGCAAGAGGAGTTTTATTGCAAAACCTCGATGGGTTCAAGCCCTTGTTGTTGTTGCCGGAGTGGTGATGAACTGGCTTCTCGCTTGGGGACTCCTCTGGACTTCGTTTGTCCTTGGGGTGACCGCATCTGCCTACGATCTTCCTCAGGATAAAACACTCGAGAATCCAAAGCTTTATATTACCGAAGTACTCAAGGATTCACCTGCAGACCTCGCAGGGCTCAAAGCCGCAGATCGTATCCTCGACGTCTCTACCGAAAAGAAATCTATTCTTCCTGCGGACCTTGTGCGTGTTGGAGGTTTCCCTGGGTTTGTGTCCGCCCACGGGACGTCTACGCTCACTCTCAGGGTCTTTCGAAACACTGAAGTAGAAACACTGACAGTTGCTCCGCGATATGGCCTTAATCCTCAAGCAACAAACACTCCTGCTATTGGTGTGGTACTCGATATTGCGGGCACGGTCCATTATGACGTTCTCGAGGGAGGAAAGGAATCATTTCTTCGCACGTGGGATTTTACGGTTCTTACGGCAAAAGGACTCTTAAGTTTTTTTGGCAATCTTTTTCGTGGCGCTGCTGACCTCACTCAAGTGACCGGTCCAGTTGGCCTTGTCAAAATCGTCGATGACGCTTCTGCTGTAGGGCTTGTTCCGATTCTTTTTATTTCTGCACTCATTTCCATAAATCTCGCAATTATCAATTTACTGCCTTTTCCCGCTCTTGATGGTGGGCGACTTGCGTTCATTGTTCTTGAGGGCATTCTTCGCCGTCCTATTTCTCCGGTTCTGCAGGGAAGGGTGAATACCATTGGCTTTGTTTTTCTTCTTCTTCTGATGCTCATCATTACGTATCACGATATTGTGAAACTCTAAAAGAAAAAACACCTCAGTTCAGTGACTGAGGTGTTTTCGTAATAATGTGCCGAAGAAATGTCGTTGTAGGGTACGTGCGAAGAGACGCATCAGGTTGTCGCTTGATGATCGACATCATTTCTGAAAGAGCGATCACGCTGACAAAAAAGACAAACTCCGGTTCAATCTCCATGCGACCCGCAAGCATTTCAGTCCATTGATATGTTGGAGAGTCAAGAAAGACAATACGCTCGACTTCTTCTGGTGGCTCTTGGTCACAGGCTTCTTCGAAAAAATCTGAAACAGCATTAAGAATTTCTGTTTTAAGGAGATCATCTTGACTCTCCATGAGTGTTGCCAATGCACGAAGAGCAGCATGAGAAAACTTTTCTTCGTCTTGGTTATACGTGTCGAACACCTCATCATACCTATGTGCCATTTCAGGACTCAGCCACAACTTTAGTTCAGCATACGCTTCCACGAGATTACTCCAAAAAGTGCTCCTCTCCCCATCATGGCACGTTCGGCATCCCTGTCAATGAGGCCCTGGCGACGCTGGAGAACTTTGATACAATGACCCCCATGAGACAAACACAGCTTTTTACGAAAACCCGAAAGGAGGCTCCAAAGGATGAAGTGTCTAAGAACGCCCAACTCCTCATTCGAGGTGGATATGTCTACAAGGAAATGGCTGGGGCGTACGCTTTTCTTCCACTCGGACTACGGGTCTTTAACAAAATCATTGGCATTATTCGTGAAGAAATGAATGCAATTGGAGGGCAGGAAATCGTCATGACCGCGCTCCAAAACCCAGAAGTGTGGGGAAAGACGCATCGTTGGTCAAGTGATGTTGTCGATAATTGGTTTAAAACAAAGCTTGAGAGCGGCGCTGATCTTGGGCTAGCGTTCACCCACGAAGAACCTATCACGAACATGCTTCGCGACTTCATTCAATCCTTCCGTGATCTTCCGTTTTCTGTGTATCAGTTTCAGACCAAGTTTCGTAATGAAAAACGGGCCAAGAGTGGCGTGATGCGTGGACGAGAGTTTGTGATGAAAGATCTCTATTCTTTCTCGCGAACGGAAGCTGAGCATCAAGATTTTTATGAAAAAGCAAAACAGGCGTATATTCGAGTATTTGACCGTGTGGGTCTAGGTGCAACCACATATGTGACGTTTGCCTCCGGTGGGACGTTTTCAAAATATTCTCACGAGTTTCAGACACTTACTGATGCTGGCGAAGACACTATTTATGTGCATGAAGGAAAGAAGATCGCGATCAATGAAGAAGTACTCACTGAGGATGTTCTTGCCGATCTTGGAGTATCGCGAGCTGACCTTGTTTCCAAAAAAGCAGTAGAGGTGGGAAATATTTTTTCACTTGGAACAAAATTCTCAGACGCATTTGATCTCGTATATCTTGATCAAGAAGGGAAGAAGCAGACGGTAATCATGGGCTCTTATGGTATTGGCCCCGGACGACTTCTTGGAACAATCGTCGAGACGCTTTCTGACGATAAAGGGATTGTGTGGCCAGAGTCAGTAGCGCCATTTTGTGTGCATCTCCTTTCTCTCCAGCCAGATGACGCTCAGGTAGTCAAAGAAGCAGACGCACTCTATGCGGAGCTCGCAGCAAAAGGGATTGAAGTTCTCTACGATGATCGTTCTTTGAGTCCGGGGGCAAAGTTTGCCGACGCCGACCTTATTGGGATTCCGCACCGCATTGTGATATCTCAGAAAACTCTTGCGCAAGGGAAGTGTGAATACAAAAAACGGACAGATACCGCTTCTCAGTTGTTGAATCAAGAAGATATTATCTCAATACTTTCAAAATAAAAGCTTTAGTTCGTCAATTTTTTTCTCTTTGACCCTAAGCCCGCTCTCCTATAGAATGGCTAGAATATCGTCTATGTTTGAGAAATGGAGAGCCATGTTTTCGGCCGATATCGGCATTGATTTGGGAACGGCAAATACCCTGGTGTATTTACGCGACCACGGCATCATTATCAACGAGCCTTCGGTCGTTGCCCTTAATCAAAAAACTAACCGCGTAGTCGCAGTGGGAAACGATGCGAAGCAAATGCTTGGAAGAACGCCCGCACACATCGTCGCTATTCGCCCCCTCGTTGATGGAGTCATCTCAGATTTCGAAGTGACTGAGGAAATGCTCGCACACTTTGTCGGGAAAGCCCAAACGATTTCAAAAAAAAGCGGACGTCCACGTGTTGTTGTGGGTGTCCCGAGTGGAATCACAAACGTTGAGGCGCGAGCTGTCCGTGATGCAACAATGAATGCTGGTGCACGAGAAGTCTACATTGTTGAGGAGCCCATGGCTGCAGCGATAGGAATTCGTCTTCCAGTGAAAGAGCCTGTAGGAAGTATGATCATTGATATCGGCGGAGGAACGAGCGATATTGCTGTCATTTCACTGGGAGGTGTTGTGAATTCAAAAAATCTCAAAGTTGCAGGTGATCGTTTTAATACCGATATCATTTCGTATATTCGCGACGAGTTTAAAATTTTGATAGGAGAACGCACTGCAGAAGAAGTGAAGATTAAAATTGGCTCAGCCCAGAAACTTGGTGAGCCTAAGGAGGCATCTATTCGTGGCCGTGATCTTGTCTCGGGTCTTCCGCGTGAGGTGGTTCTTACAGATGCGGATATTCGCGAGGCGATTGGCCCCTCTGTTGCACTACTTGTTGATGGAGCAAAAGAGGTTCTTGAAACAACCCCTCCTGAGATTCTCTCGGATGTGATGCATCGTGGGCTCGTGCTTACAGGGGGAGGAGCGCTCATTCCGGGCCTCACTGACCTTCTTGCTCGGACACTCAAGCTTCCTGTTGTGGTGTCTGACGATCCACTTACCGCTGTTGTCCGTGGAACAGGACTTATTATTGAAAATCTCGATGACTTCCGCGAAGTCCTCCTTGAATACGATGATGCGATTGCCCCTCGGTAACTCGAGAGGACAAAGAGAGAATGCTCTTTTCCTTCCCATCCTCTTTGCTGTCCTTGCTCTTCTTCTCATCACTCCGTTACGTGTTCCATTGCGGGCGTTTTCACTGTCCATTGCCGCCCCGGTCTGGTCGTTAGGAAAAATGATAAAGCATGGAACACAAGTGTTGCTTCCTAGCGTATTTTCACGTGCTTCTCTTGCAGAGGAAAACATGCGTTTGCGTCATGAAATAGAGTCACTACGAGCAGAAGAATGGAGAACAGAGTCTCTTAGACGCGAGAGAGATCTCTTGGCCAGTGTGCTCCACCGTGCATCGAGTACTGATGCACTCCTCCTTGCTTATGTGCTTGCGTCACCGAATTTCTCTCCGTACGACACGCTTGTTGTTGATACTGGAGCAGATACAGGGATCTTTACTGGAGCAAAAGTTATTGTTGACGGGGGATTTGTTGTCGGAACGATTACTGAAGTTCTGCCATCATCAGCGATTGCCCAACTGTATTCGTCCCCAGGGGTAACAAAGCATGTCATTGTTGGATCTTCACGCATACCCGCAGTTGCTCATGGGGTTGGTGGGGGAAATTATCGCATAGAACTTCCCAAAAATACTGATATTGCTGAGGGGGACGAGGTCCGTGTTCAGGGGTCCGTTGAAGAATTCTTGGGGGTAGTTGAACGTGTTCTCGTTGATGAAAAAACAGGAATCACGACCCTGTATTTGCGCCTCCCTGTAAACATGACAGAGCTCGATTCTGTTATTATCGATCTTGCTCCGGTATCGTATGAATAATCTTCGTTTGTATATTGATGGGCTTCTCCTTTTCTTCCTTCTTCTTGGGGTTGCGCCTCTTTTTCTTTTTTTTGGATTTGTGTATGCGTTACGAACCCCAGGGTACTGGGAATTGCTCGTCGGTGGGTTTGTGTTTGAACTGTTGTATGGCGTAGGGGGATGGCAATTCCCGTTTCCTTTTCCCGTATTTTTTGGAGCAGCATTGCTCCTCTTTCTCGCTTCCGTCCTTCGTCGCATCTTGCGTTTGTAGACGATCGCAAGATTGTGGTAGCATACGAGTGAAGTATGGCAAAACGGCGAAAAGACCAAAGTGAGGACGTTGCCCTCGATGAGATTTTCTTGGATTCAAGTAATCTTCCTGAGTTTGACACTGCCCAGTTTGAAGGACGGATAGAGCGTCCCATTGAGCAGCGTACGATTCTTTTTTTTGGCGGGCTCTTTCTTCTCCTTGGGTGCGTCCTTGTTTCTAAGGTAACATTTCTTCAGGTCGTTCAGGGCGCATCGTGGAGTGATCAGGCAGAATCAAATCGCTTAAAGCACGCCATTTTATTTCCTGCCCGTGGACTTATCGTTGACCGTGAGGGAGAAGAGCTTGCTTGGAATACTCCAACAGAGGGGAGCGACTTTCTTGGTAGGGCGTATACGTCTCGTGGGGGCTTTAGTCATCTCCTCGGCTTTCTCCATTATCCCAAAACAGACAATAAGGGTGTGTATTTTCGAACAGAATATGAGGCCCCAGCGGGGATAGAGGCGGCATTCCACGATCGATTATCCGGATCACGAGGCATTCAAATTATTGAAACGGATGCACTTGGAAAAGTCACCAGCGAGAATGTGATGGAGCGCCCTGAGAATGGAGAAACTATTACACTAGGTATTGACGCTCGCATTCAAGAGAAACTTTTCGAAACAATACAATCAGTGTCACAAGATCGGGGATTTACTGGCGGAGCAGGAGGGATTGTCGACATTACAACAGGAGAGCTCATTGCGCTTACGAGTTATCCAGAATTTGATTCGAATATCATGACTGCTGGAACCAATACCGTTCAAATCGCTAAATACAACACAGACGAAGCGAAGCCCTTCCTTCACCGCGCTGTTGCAGGTCTGTATGCTCCTGGATCGATCGTAAAGCCTATAGTCGCCCTAGGAGGGCTCACGGAAGGGATTATTACGCCCTGGACGGAGATTTACTCCTCAGGATCAATTCGTGTCCCAAACCCGTTCCTCCCTGGGGCGTACACTCAATTTAACGATTGGAGGAAAGCCCACGGATCCCTTGATATGCGTCGGGCAATTGCTTGGAGTTCAAACGTGTATTTCTATGAACTTGGTGGTGGCTTTCAGGGACAAAAAGGACTTGGTATTTATCGTTTGAAAAAATATGCCAATATGTTTGGTTTTGGAACAACAACGGGTATTGAGTTGCGAGGTGAGGGGGTAGGAAACTATCCTGACCCAGAGTGGAAAGACCGCGTGTTCCCTGGAGACCCCTGGCGTATTGGAGATACATACTTTACCGCGATTGGTCAGTATGGAGTACAGATTACCCCTCTCCAAGCAATTAAAGAGGCAGGACTCATCGCAGGAAGAGGGAAGCTCCCTCAGATACACCTCGAACACGATGTTCCATCTTGGCAACTCGAAACAACACGTCTTGATATTCCAGATGCAAACTTCACACCCATTCACGAAGGAATGCGCAAGGGGGTGCTCGAAGGGACAGCCAACGGGCTCAATAATCCATACGTGTCCATTGCCGCAAAGACAGGAACAGCAGAGCTTGGGGTGACAAAAAATCGTGTGAACTCATGGGTGATCGGATTCTTTCCTTACGAGAAGCCTCGATATGCTTTTGCTCTTGTGATGGAGCGTGGGATTAAAGGGAATACCTTTGGTGCGACATATGTCATGCGCCAACTCATTGATTGGATGGGGGAGGAGACCCCGGAGTATTTTGGGAAGAAAAAGCTTGTGACCACTCCTGTTGCGACATCCACTGAAGCCACAACAACGCCAATTGACATTGATGAATCGCCACTTCCTGTTGAGGAATAAATCCGCTTTACAGAAATGATTCTCAGCAGTAGTATCATTCGGGTCATCACCTAAGGAAGTACTCAGTGACTGTGCTCTTACAAAGGCTCGGAGTTATTCTTGGTTCTGTGATCGGTCCGATGTATGTGAACGGACTATTCACGGGTGGACACTCGCCTGGGGAACGTGTTGTGCTCATGGTTTACGGGGTCCTCGCCGCCCTCCTGATCTTTTCAAGCTTTATTCTCGAAGAGGAATAAACTTTCTACATTAGACCCTCTGCCATATCGGCAGAGGTGTTTTTTTAGTCGACTGCTGTGGGAACATATGAGGTGTCCGCTACATATTGACAGAATTTTATTACTATGATAGTATTGAATTTAGGAAAGCACACTCATATGGGAGCTAAAAGTGTAGGGCCCGTAGGCTTCACACGCCACCAGAATTGAGGCACCGAGCTTGCTCGAGCCCCAACATTTGGGAGAGCCCAAACAAAACCATACCCCCCCTTACGAATTCCGTAGGGGGGTTTTTGTTTGTCTAGACATTATCTCGTATGAAGATACTGATAGATATCTTCAAGGGCCTTCACTGCATCACCTGAGGCGATATTGTTCTGATGATAGATGCCGTCTGTACAGTCTCCGGCTGCCCACACTCCAGGCGTGTTCGTCTGCTGATTCTTTGGATTCACGATAATCTGTTTGTACTGGTTCAGTTCAACGAGTCCTTCAACGTAGTCAGTGGCAGGGACAAGACCAATCTCGACAAAGATACCCCCGATATCAAGCACTTTCTCTTCGTTGGTCTTTGCGTCTTTATAAAAAAGCTTCTTGACGAATTGATCTCCCTCAACCTTTGTTGGAATGGCATTTAATACAATCTGCACCTTCGGATTCTCGCCAACACGTTTGACAGTGACCTCGTCTGCGCGGAACGAATCTGTGCGGTTAAGAAGATAGACTTTGTTTGTATATGCGGCGAGCTGTGCTGTGGTCTCAAATCCCGCATTGCCACCGCCGATGACAGCAACATCTCGACCAGCAAAGAGTGGCCCATCACATGATGCGCAATAGGTGATCCCTTTGTG